>NZ_LAJY01000164.1 GCF_000963705.1 Elstera litoralis
TGACTCTTATAAAGCGGAAAATGAGGTTAGATTTTTGCTGGATCAAAATGAAGACTCTATGAAGATAGAGTATAGGACGGGAAAAAACATGATAATACCATTCATGCGTTGTGGATTTGACCTAAATTCAATAAAATCTGTTGTGTGTGGTCCAAAATCTCCCCAGAGAACTGTTTACTCTATAAAGAATTTCCTTTCTGCTCACTCTTCTTCAAATATCGATGTGTGCCGGTCTTCTATTAACTATGTTGGATCCTACTAAACCGTTTCTTGAGGGAACCATGACCGATCCTATCGTTATCGTCTCCGCCGCCCGCACCCCGCTTGGGGGCTTCCAGGGCGAGCTTCAAACCCTTACCGCGCCCAAGCTCGGCGCGGTGGCGATTGCTGCCGCCTTGGCGCGGGCCGGGCTGTCCGCCGATCAGGTGGAGGAAGTGTTTATGGGCAATGTGCTGTCGGCGGGCGTTGGGCAAGCGCCCGCGCGGCAGGCGGCGTTGGGGGCGGGGCTGCCGGAGGGGGTGCCGTGCACGACCATTTCCAAAGTCTGCGGCTCGGGCATGAAGGCGGTGATGCTGGCCCATGATGCGCTGCTGGCGGGCTCCGTCCGCACGGTGCTCGCGGGCGGGATGGAGAGTATGAGCCTCGCGCCCTATCTGCTGGACCGGGCGCGGGCGGGCTATCGGCTCGGGCATGGGCGCACCATCGACCATATGTTCTTCGACGGGCTGGAGGATGCCTACGCCACCGACAGCGCGGGCAACCGCCGCCTGATGGGCAGTTTCGCCGAAGATACGGCGGAAGCCTATCAGTTCACCCGCGAGGTGCAGGACGGGTTCGCGCTCACGTCGCTCGCCCGCGCGCAAAAAGCCCAAGCGGACGGTAGTTTTAGCGCCGAAATCGCCCCCGTCGCCGTCAAGGGCCGGGGCGGGGAGGTGCAGATTACCGCCGACGAACAGCCGAAATCGGCCAAACCGGAGAAAATCCCCACCCTGAAACCGGCGTTCCGCAAAGACGGCACGGTAACGGCGGCGAATTCTTCGTCGATTTCCGATGGCGCGGCGGCGCTGCTGCTCATGCGCCGCTCCGAAGCTGCGGCGCGCGGCCTGCCGATCCGGGCGATTCTGCGCGGCCACGCGGCGCACGCCCAAGCCCCGGCCTGGTTCACCACCGCCCCCGTTGGCGCGATGCAAAAGCTGCTGACAAAACTGGATTGGGCGGCGAAAGACGTTGATCTGTTCGAGATCAACGAAGCCTTCGCCGTGGTGGCGCTGGCCGCGATGAAAGACCTCGATCTGCCCGCCGATAAGGTGAATATCCACGGCGGCGCCTGTGCCCTCGGCCACCCGATCGGGGCCTCGGGCGCGCGGATTCTGGTCACGCTGCTGCACGCGCTGGAACGCTACGATCTGAAACGCGGCATCGCCTCGCTGTGCATCGGCGGCGGCGAGGCAACCGCCGTCGCGCTCGAACGGGTCGCCTAATGGCCGGAATTCTGCCGCGCCGGGGGAGCTACGCGGAGGTTTGTGCGGAGTTCCGCTGGTCGATCCCCGCCCGCTTCAATATCGGCACCGCCGTCGCCGATGCCCAGGTTGCGGCGGGCGACGGCGTGGCGCTGATCGAGGTTGCCAGCGACGGGGCGGTGCGGGAGTGGCGGTTTTCGGACCTGCTGCGCGCCGCCTCCCGCCTCGGCAATCTGCTCGAAGCCCACGGCATTGGGCGTGGTGAGCGGGTAGGGGTGCTGCTGGCACAATCGCCGGAAACCGCCATCGCCCATATCGCCGCCTATCGGCACGGGGCGATTGCCGTGCCTTTGTTCAGCCTGTTCGGGCCGGAAGCCTTGGAGTTCCGCCTGTCCAACTGCGCGGCGGCGGCGCTCGTTACCGACCGTGCAGGCTACGCGAAAATCGAACCCCTGCGGGCGGCGCTTCCGGCGCTGAAGCTGGTGATCGTCACCGATTGGGAGCCGGGGGCACCCCCGCCCGGCGTGGTGGATTGGACGGCGGGGCTGGCTTCAGCGTCCGATACGCGCGCCCCGGTCGATACGGCTGCCGATGATCCCGCCGTTATCATCTATACCTCTGGCACCACGGGCCAGCCGAAGGGGGCGCTGCACGCGCACCGGGTTTTGCTCGGGCATTTGCCGGGGGTCGAGATGCCCCATCATTTCTTCCCGGAAAGCGGCGACCGCTTCTGGACCCCCGCCGATTGGGCCTGGATCGGCGGGCTGTTCGACGTGCTGCTGCCCTCGCTCTATCACGGCGTCCCCGTGGTCGCGCACCGGATGAGCAAGTTTGATCCGGACGCCGCTTTCGCCTTCATCACCCGCCACGGGGTGCGCAATCTCTTCCTCCCGCCGACCGCGCTCAAGCTGATGCGCGCCTCTACCGCCACCGCGCGAACCGTAAGGTCCATCGGCAGCGGCGGCGAGAGCTTGGGCGGGGAGTTGCTGGACTGGGGCCGGGCGGCCTTCGGCGTCACCATCAACGAGTTCTACGGCCAGACCGAATGTAATGTGGTGGTGGGGAACGATGACCTTTTGTTCCCCGTCAAACCCGGCGCGACCGGGCGGCCATTCCCCGGCCACCGTGTCGCCGTGGTCGATGAGGCAGGAGCGGTGCTTCCCACCGGCGCGGCGGGCACCATCTCCATTGCCCGGCCCGACCCGGTGATGTTCCTCGGCTATTGGAACAATCCCGCCGCCACATCCGCCAAATTCATCGGCGACTGGCTGCTGACCGGCGACCAAGGCGCGATGGACGACGAAGGCTATATCCATTTCGTCGGGCGCGATGACGACGTGATTACGTCGGGCGGCTACCGCATCGGCCCCGGCGAAATCGAAGATTGCCTACTGAAACACCCCGCCGTGTCGATGGTCGCCGTTGTCGGAAAACCCGATCCGGTGCGCACCGAAATCGTCAAAGCCTTCATTGTGCTAAAGTCGGGCACGGAGCCTAGCGACGCCCTGACCGCCGAACTGCAAAGCTTCGTCCGCCAGCGCCTCGCCGCCCACGAATACCCGCGCGAAATCGCCTTTGTCGCCGACCTGCCGATGACCGCCACGGGCAAAATCATCCGCAAAGACCTGCGGGCGCGGGCGTGAGCGGGGAGGGGGCATCGCAGAGGCTCTGCCTCTGCACTCCGCTTAAGGGGCAGTCGCCCCTTAAGAATCCCATTGTTTTTCAGAATATTGGGATTAAGCGGGCGATATTGGTTCCCGTAAATTTGGATTCTCAAGGGGCAAGCCCCTTGAGCGGGGGTGTCGGGGGCCGGAGCCCCCGAMGATCCTACGCCGCCCGAATAGTCGCAATGAAGCGGCTTACGGCGTCGGCGAGGCCGCGCGTTTCCTTACCGAGTTTGGTCGCGGCTTGCAGGACCGAATGGGCGCTGGAGCCGGTTTCGGACGCGCCGCGTGCCACGTCGCCCATATGGTTTGCGACGTCCTGGGTGCCGTTGACGACGCCGGAGATGGTGCGGGCGATTTCGCTGGTGGCGGCCCCTTGTTCTTGGACGGCGCCTGCGATGCCGGTGGAGATGGCGTCCATATCGCGGATGGTTTGGCCGATGGTATCGATGGCATCGGCGGCGGCCATTGTTTCGGACTGGATCACGCCGACTTGGCGGGTGATGGTTTCCGTGGCGGTGGCGGTTTGGGCGGCCAGATTTTTAACTTCGGTGGCGACGACCGCAAAGCCTTTCCCGGCGTCCCCGGCGCGGGCGGCTTCGATAGTGGCGTTCAGCGCCAGCAGGTTCGTTTGGGCGGCGATTTCGGAAATCAGCCGCAGCACATCGCCAATATCGCCCGCCGCTGTGGTGAGCCCCTGGACGGTGATGCGGGTGGTATCGGCCTCGTTCACGGCCTTTTGCGCCAGTTCGGCGGATTGGCGGACCCGGCGGGCGATTTCCTCGGACGAGGTGGCAAGCTCGGTGGCGGCGGCGGCGACGGTTTGGATGTCGCCCGCGATCTGCTCGGTCGCCCCGGTGACGGAGGTCGCGCGGACGCTGGCCCCATCGGCGATGCGGCTCATGCCCGTTGCGATCTGCTCCAGGTCCGACGCCTCGGTGGAGACGGTGCCGACGATGGCCGACACGCTGGCTTCCAATTCCTGGGACAGGCGCAGCATCAACGCCCGGCGCTCGGTTTCGGCGCGCTCGCGGCTGGCGGCTTGTTCGGCGCGGAGCTGTTCGACGGCGCGGGCATTATCGCGGAAAACGGTGAGGGCATTGGCCATGTCGCCGATTTCGCCACTGGCCCCTTGGGCTGGGATTTCGATGCTAGTATCGCCGGTCGCCAGCACGCGCATCGCCCCGCCCATGCGTTTTAGCGGGTGGGAGATGGAGCGCGACAGGATCAACACCGCGCCTGCGATGACGATGGCAAGAATGCCGACCGACAGCAGCGTTCCGCCCGCGCCGATGCGCACGGTGGTTTCCAGTGGCGCTTCGATGTCGGCATGGGCCTTTTCGAGCTGCTTGACCAGGGCCGTGAACTTCTCCGGATTGGTCTCGGCGCGCGCCTGGCCTGCCAGCCGCAGCATATCGGCGCAGCGGTCGCGCGCGGCGGCGGTGCCGATGATCTGCATCGCGAGCCGTTCAACCGGGCTATTGAGATCGAGACAGCGTTGGGCCGAGCCGACGATATCGCTGAGCGCGGTGGCGACGCCGGAGCCCTTATCGCCCCCAACGGCGGCGGTGAGCACGTTCAGCGACCGCAACTGGTGCGTATGCAGCCGGTGGTATTCGGCGGCCTTATTGAGTTCCACGACCCCGGCAATCGCGGCAAATGCAAGCAGCAGAACGCCAGCCAGGATGAGAGTAAGTTTACGGGCGATGGTCATACCGGATCCCCAGCAGAGTAAGATGTCACCGAGATTAGAAAATCCGACGGGCGCAAAATCCGCCACGCGGGAGGAGTGAAAATGTCGCCGATACGGACAACCATAGATACGAAAGCCGCTCTTTATCAAGAAAACCAAGCAGCCATGCTGTCCTTGGTCGCCGACTTGAAGGCCAAAGTGGCGCTTCTTGCGGAAGGCGGGGGGGAGGCTGCGCGGGCGAAACACGTTGCGCGGGGCAAGCTGCTGCCACGGGATCGCATTCGCACCCTATTGGATGTCGGTGCGCCGTTCCTTGAGCTAAGTCAATTTGCCGCATTTGAGATGTATAAAGACGAAGTGCCGTGCGCCGGGATAATCACCGGCATCGGGCGGGTTTCGGGCCGGGAATGCGTGATCGTCGCCAATGACGCGACCGTTAAGGGCGGCACATATTTTCCTTTAACGGTGCGCAAACATTTGCGAGCACAAGCGATTGCGCGCGAAAATCACCTACCGTGTCTCTATTTGGTCGATAGCGGCGGGGCCAACCTGCCGAACCAGGACGAGGTGTTTCCCGACCGCGAGCACTTCGGTCGAATTTTCTACAATCAGGCCAATATGTCGGCCCTGGGCATTCCGCAAATCGCCGTGGTGATGGGCTCGTGTACCGCTGGCGGGGCCTATGTTCCGGCGATGGCGGATGAGAGCATCATCGTGCGCAATCAGGGCACCATCTTCTTAGGCGGCCCGCCCTTGGTGAAGGCGGCGACCGGCGAAGTGGTGACGGCGGAAGATCTGGGCGGGGCGGAGGTGCATACGCGCATCTCCGGCGTTGCCGATCATCTCGCGGAAAACGACGCCCACGCCCTTGGGATCGCCCGCTCGATCATCGGCAATCTCAACCGCCCAAAACCGATGCCGCTGGAGGTGCGCGAGCCGCGCCCGCCGCTCTACGATCCGAAGGAAATCTACGGCATCGTCTCGGCGGACCTGCGCAAGCCCTATGACGTGCGCGAAATCATCGCCCGGATTGTCGATGGGTCCGAGTTCGACGAGTTCAAGGCGAACTTCGGCACGACGCTGGTGACGGGCTTTGCCCATATCTGGGGCTATCCCGTCGGCATTGTCGCCAATAACGGCATTCTGTTTGGCGAGAGCGCGCAGAAGGGGGCACATTTCGTCGAGCTGTGCGGCCAGCGCGGCATTCCGTTGATCTTCTTGCAGAATATCACCGGCTTCATGGTCGGCAAGAAATACGAGCATGGCGGCATCGCCAAGGACGGCGCGAAGATGGTGACGGCGGTCTCCTGCGTCGCGGTGCCGAAGCTCACAGTGATTATCGGCAATAGCTTCGGCGCGGGGAATTACGGCATGTGCGGGCGGGCCTTCGATCCGCGCTTCCTGTGGATGTGGCCGAATTCCCGCATCTCCGTGATGGGCGGCGAGCAGGCGGCGAATGTGCTGGCCCAGGTTCGCCGCGACGGGATGGAGGCCAAGGGCCAAAGCTGGAGCCCGGAGGAGGAGGCGGCGTTCAAAGCCCCGATCCATACCCAGTATGATAAGCAGGGCCATCCCTATTATTCCTCGGCGCGGCTGTGGGACGATGGCATCATCGACCCCGCCGAAACCCGCACGGTCCTCGCGCTCGGCCTGTCCGCCGCGCTGAACGCCCCCATTCCCGAAAGCCGCTTCGGCGTGTTTCGGATGTAGGGGAGGCGGATATGAGCAACCTTATCCTTGAGCAAAAAGGCGCGGTCGCCTGCCTGACCCTGAACCGCCCCGAGATTCATAATGCTTTCGATGAGCATCTGATTGCGGCGCTGACCGATGCGGTGGCGACGGCCAGCGCCGATCCTTCGGTGCGGATCATTCTTCTGTCCGGGGCCGGAAAGAGTTTTTCGGCGGGGGGCGATCTTGGCTGGATGCGCCGGATGGCGACCTATAGCGCCGCCGAAAACCTCGCCGACGCCCAAGGTCTCGCCCGGCTGATGGCGACCATCGACACGAGCCCGAAGCCGGTCATCGCCCGCGTGCATGGGTCGGCCTATGCCGGGGGCCTGGGGTTGGTTGCCTGCGCCGATATCGCCATCGGCGTGCCCGAAGCCCAGTTCGCCATTACCGAGGTGAAGCTGGGGCTCATTCCGGCGGTGATCTCGCCCTATCTGGTGCGCGCGATGGGCGTGCGCGAAGCCCGGCGCTGGTGCCTCACGGCGCAGCGCTTCTCGGCGACCGAGGCCCATCGGCTCGGGTTGCTGCACGCGGTGGTTCCAGCCGAGACGCTCGACGCGGTGATCGACGCCGAAATCGAAGCGCTGCTGACGGCGGCCCCCGAAGCCGTCGCCGAAACGAAGCGCTTGCTGACAGCCGTCGATCGCCCGCTGGACGAGGGCGTCATAGCCGAGACCGCCCAGCGCATTGCCGTCCGCCGCGCCGCGCCGGAAGCGCGCGAGGGGCTTGCGGCCTTTTTCGATAAACGCTCACCTACCTGGGTGAGGGAGTAGTCCCCATGAAGACCTCGACACAAACTAGGGCGATAAAGACCCTGCTGATCGCCAATCGCGGCGAAATCGCCTGCCGGATCATCCGCACCGCCCGCCGTCTCGGCATTCGCACCGTGGCGGTCTATTCCGATGCCGATGCGGGCGCGGCCCATGTGGCCGCCGCCGATCTCGCCGTGCGCCTCGGCCCGGCCCCTGCCCGCGAGAGCTATCTGAAGGCCGACCTATTGCTGGAGGTAGCGAAAGCCACCGGGGCCGATGCGGTCCACCCCGGCTACGGCTTTCTGTCGGAAAACGCCGGGTTCGCCGAAGCCTGCGCGGCTTCGGGCGTCATCTTCATCGGCCCGCCCCCCAGCGCCATTGCCGCGATGGGCTCGAAAAGCGCCGCCAAAGCCCTGATGGAAAAAAGCCGGGGTGCCGCTGGTCCCTGGCTATCACGGCGACCGGCAGGAGGCGGATTTCCTCGCGGCTGAAGCGGCACGGATCGGCTTTCCGCTGCTTATCAAAGCCTCGGCGGGCGGCGGTGGCAAGGGCATGAAGATCGTCCGCGACGCAGGCGAGTTTGACAGCCAATTGGCGTCAGCCAAACGCGAGGCGCTCGCCAGCTTCGGCGACGATCATGTGCTGATCGAACGCTACCTCACCAAGCCGCGCCATATCGAAGTGCAGGTGTTTTTCGACACCCAGGGCAATGGCGTCTACCTTTATGAGCGCGATTGCTCGATCCAGCGCCGTCACCAGAAGGTCGTCGAAGAAGCCCCGGCCCCTGGCATGAGCGCCGAGCGGCGGGCGGCGATGGGCAACGCCGCCGTCGAAGCCGCGCGCGCGGTCGGTTACGTCGGCGCGGGCACGGTGGAGTTTATCGCTGAAGGGGATGATTTCTTCTTCATGGAGATGAACACCCGGCTCCAGGTGGAGCATCCGGTGACGGAAGCCATCACCCAGCAGGATCTGGTCGAATGGCAAATCCGCGTCGCCGAGGGCCACCCGCTGCCGCTGACCCAGGCGACGATCCCGCTCATCGGCCACGCGGTCGAAGTGCGCCTCTATGCCGAAGACCCGCTGAAGGAGTTTCTGCCCCAGGTCGGGCGGCTCTCGAACGTGCGTTTCGGCGATGGCGATGGCGTGCGGATTGATACCGGCGTGCGCAGCGGCGATTCGATCTCGATCTATTACGATCCGATGATTGCCAAAATCATCGCCTACGGCCCGGACCGGGCGACGGCAACCCAGCGCCTGATTGCCGCCCTCAATGCGAGCGTGCTGACGGGGGTGACGACGAACCGCGCCTTCCTCACGCGCATTCTCAGCCATCCAGCCTTTGCGGCGGCCGATCTCGATACGGGCTTTATCGAGCGGTATCGGGACGTTCTGCTGCCCGCGCCGGTGCCCGCGCCCGATAAGGTGCTGGGCCTCGCTACTCTGGCGGCGATGCTGCGCTCCAGTGAGGAAGCGACGGCGGCGCGGCGGCACACCCAGGATCCCTTCAGCCCCTGGGCGCTCACGACCGGCTGGCGTTTGAACCGCGACGCTTGGAACGACATTACCCTGCAAGACGGCGAGCAGGTGCAAACCCTGCGCGCCCATTATCGCGGTGCAGGGTTCGAGATCGATCTTCCCTCGGGCACCGTACCCGCGCGCGGGACGTTGACGCCGCTGCCGGAGGGCGGGGCACAGTTGACGGCAACCCTGGGGGGCGAAAGCCTGTCGGCCCTGGTCTTCGACGCGCCGGAAGGCCTGTGGCTCCACGTCGAGGGCACCACCTATCGCTTCACGCTGATCGACCCGCGCCGGGCGGCGGATACCGGCCCGGCCCAAGGTGGGCGGTTGCGCGCGCCGATGCCGGGCAAGATCATCGGCATTTCGGTCGCGGTCGGCGATGTTGTGGAAGCCGGGGCGGTGCTGATGCTGGTCGAAGCGATGAAGATGGAACACGCCATTCGCGCGCCGAAAGCCGGGAAGATCAGTGCGATTGCCTTTGCCGTCGGCGATCTCGTCGATGACGGCGTCGATCTGCTGACCCTTGAGGCCGAAGAGGTTCCCGCATGAGCACCGTCACCATCGTCGAAGTCGGCCCGCGCGACGGGTTGCAAAATGAAGCCAGCCCCGTTTCCACGGCGGATAAAATCGCCCTGATTACCGGGCTTGCCGGGGCCGGGGTGTCGGTGATCGAAGCGGGTAGTTTTGTGTCGCCGAAATGGGTGCCGCAAATGGCCGATAGCGCCGCCGTTCTGGCGGGGCTTCCGCCCTTGCCGGGGGTGCGCCTGCCGGTGCTGGTGCCGAACCTCAAGGGGCTTGAGGCGGCCCAAGCGGCGGGCGTGTCCGAAATCGCCATCTTCGGCGCGGCGTCCGAAGCCTTCTCCCAGCGCAATATCAATTGTTCGATTGAAGAAAGCTTAGCGCGCTTTCGCCCCGTCACCGAAGCGGCGCTGGCGGCGGGGATGCGCGTGCGCGGTTACGTCTCCTGCGTTCTCGGTTGTCCCTATCAGGGCGCGGTGCCGGTGGCCGATGTCGTGCGCGTTTCCGAAGCCTTGGCCGCGATGGGCTGTTACGAGGTTTCGCTCGGCGATACCATCGGCGTCGGCACAGCGGGCGCGGCGCGGGCTTTGGTGAAAACCCTTGCCGCCTCACTTGGCATGGGGCGCGTCGCGGTCCATTTCCACGATACTTACGGCCAAGCGCTCGCCAATATCCTCGCCTGTTTGGAGGAAGGGGTGCGCACGGTCGACAGCTCAATCGCGGGGCTCGGCGGCTGTCCTTACGCTAAAGGGGCGTCGGGCAATGTGGCAACGGAGGATGTTGTGTATCTCTTGAACGGTTTGGGTCTCTCCACCGGGATTGATCTTGATCGGCTGGCGTCGGTTGGGCGGCAGATTTCCGGCGTGCTCGGGCGCGCGCCCGCGTCGAAAGTCGGTCAGGCGCTCGCGGCGAAAGCGGCATGAGTCTTAACATCATCCGCCTCTGCGTCGGCTGCGAGAGTATCGAGGATCTGCGCGACTGGCAGGAAACCCATAATGAGGCGCCCGATTACCCCGGCTGCGTCTTTACGATGACGACGATGTACCCGAAGCGCGCCGAGGAGATTGTCGGCAAAGGCTCGCTCTATTGGGTCATCAAGGGGCGGATCGCGGTGCGGCAGGGGATTGTCGCTATCAACCGCACGCTCGGGCCGGAGGGGGAGCAGCGCACCCGCCTCGTCCTCAGGGCCGAATGGGTTCAGACGGTGCCCACCCCAACGCGCCCCTTCCAGGGTTGGCGCTACTTCGACGCCGAAAAAGCCCCGCCCGATTTGGGCTCGGAAGCCGACGACGCGATGCCGCCAGAGATGGCGGCGGAACTCAAAACCCTAGGGCTTCTCTAACCTCATGACCGATATTTAGGACTGGCGTGACAGTTTTTTTTAAAAAAGCGCTTGCGGGGTTTTGTTGTTAGGCCTATAAAGCGCTTCCCAGCGACGCGGTGCCGGTGACTAAGTCACTGAAAACGCTAGCGAAACTGGGGTTGGAGCTGAGAAGTTCCGGGGTTCTTTTGACATTGTAGGTTAATGGGGAAGGGTTTTGGAGTCGGCGGCCTGTTTGGTTGCTGGTTCTGAACCTTCTAGAGATAGAGAGTTTAGGATTAGTAAGGTTGCTATTGGTGGGGAC
>NZ_LAJY01000165.1 GCF_000963705.1 Elstera litoralis
GATATCGCTGAGCGCGGTGGCGACGCCGGAGCCTTATCGCCCCCAACGGCGGCGGTGAGCACGTTCAGCGACCGCAACTGGTGCGTATGCAGCCGGTGGTATTCGGCGGCCTTATTGAGTTCCACGACCCCGGCAATCGCGGCAAATGCAAGCAGCAGAACGCCAGCCAGGATGAGAGTAAGTTTACGGGCGATGGTCATACCGGATCCCCAGCAGAGTAAGATGTCACCGAGATTAGAAAATCCGACGGGCGCAAAATCCGCCACGCGGGAGGAGTGAAAATGTCGCCGATACGGACAACCATAGATACGAAAGCCGCTCTTTATCAAGAAAACCAAGCAGCCATGCTGTCCTTGGTCGCCGACTTGAAGGCCAAAGTGGCGCTTCTTGCGGAAGGCGGGGGGGAGGCTGCGCGGGCGAAACACGTTGCGCGGGGCAAGCTGCTGCCACGGGATCGCATTCGCACCCTATTGGATGTCGGTGCGCCGTTCCTTGAGCTAAGTCAATTTGCCGCATTTGAGATGTATAAAGACGAAGTGCCGTGCGCCGGGATAATCACCGGCATCGGGCGGGTTTCGGGCCGGGAATGCGTGATCGTCGCCAATGACGCGACCGTTAAGGGCGGCACATATTTTCCTTTAACGGTGCGCAAACATTTGCGAGCACAAGCGATTGCGCGCGAAAATCACCTACCGTGTCTCTATTTGGTCGATAGCGGCGGGGCCAACCTGCCGAACCAGGACGAGGTGTTTCCCGACCGCGAGCACTTCGGTCGAATTTTCTACAATCAGGCCAATATGTCGGCCCTGGGCATTCCGCAAATCGCCGTGGTGATGGGCTCGTGTACCGCTGGCGGGGCCTATGTTCCGGCGATGGCGGATGAGAGCATCATCGTGCGCAATCAGGGCACCATCT
>NZ_LAJY01000166.1 GCF_000963705.1 Elstera litoralis
GATAGAGGCGCTCAAAAGGCCCCAGCGCCGCGCAATAGGTGGGGTGATCGACAGTAACCGTTCCCCAAAGATGGTCATGGTTAGACGAAGCCAATCTTCCAAGACCGCACTGAAACTGGGGTTGGTTTTTCGCTGTCGCTCAATCCCTTTTTCGATTTCGCCCAATGTTACGACCGAGAGATAGAGGCTCCCCGGCGCCACAGACCTGAGCCATTGGATGACAAACGGATTCGGGCGGGCTTTGCGTGTTTCCGAGAGAACCACCGTATCGAGAAGATACATTAAAACCCTGGATCACGGAGAGACAGGCGGGTCGGTTCTTGTTCCGAGGCCCCCTCGGGCTCCCGTGGCATCGCCAATAAATGATCCACGAAATTTGGCGCGGCGGGTGCTGGGGGGGCGCTTTTATTGAGCCGCGCATAATCATGGGTTGCGACGACGACGACCGAGGCCCCGCCGTGCAGGGTGATCGTCTGCGGCTCGCCGTGAGAGGCGGCCTCAAGCACGGCTCCAAGATGGGCTTCCGCTTCCTGAAGAGTCCAGTTCGGGCGAGTCATGGCAGCGCTCCTAAGGGTCGCTCTAGAGTTGGGCATCGGCGCAGGCGCGTCAAGCCCGCGCCTCCCCCAAACCCGCCAGAATATGCCGGGCGAAGAGGCGGGCACCGGGGCTGAGGTTTTCGCGCTGATAGAGGGCGATGTCGGTTTCCGGCAAGGGCGGCAAACCTTCGTCGGCCCCCAGCAAGCGGAAGCCCGGCGGCACTGTGCCGCGCGCCAGCACGGTAATCGCCAGCCCGGCGCTGACGGCAGAGAGAATCCCGGCGAAGCTGGAGCCGGTATAGGCGTTGCGCATGGGAATCCCCGCCGCCTGCAAGGCCCCCAGCGCGTGCGGGCGAAAGGCGCAATCTTCGGTGAAAAGCGCAAGGGGAAGCGGGCGCTGGCTTTCCAAGCGGTGATCCATCGCGCCGATCCATTGCAACGGCTCGCGGCGGACCAACTGCCCTTCTTCCGCCCCCGGCAGGCGCGTGCACAGCACCAAATCGAGCTGATCGATGGCGAGGCGCGCGCGCAAAACCTGGCTACAGGCGCAATGGACTTCCAAATTCACGCGCGGCTGTGCCCGCGTGAAGGCGGCAATCAGCGGGGTGACGAAGGGGCCTTCGTAATCGTCGGGCACGCCGAAGCGAATGAGCCTTCCGCGCCAATCGCCAGCAGATCATCGACGGCGGCGTCGTGATCGCGCAGCAGGCGGCGGGCGTGGCCGAGCAGGCGAACCCCGTCTTCGGTCGGGTGCGCGCCATTGCGTCCGCGCGTGAGCAAGGGCCGCCCGATCATGGCTTCCAGGCGCTTGATCTGCGCGGTCACGGCGGGCTGGCTGCGCCCGAGCTTATCGCCCGCCAAAGTGAGGCTGGCGTGATCGACGGTGGCGACGAAGCAGCGCAGTAGGTCGATATCAAAGGTTGGTCGCATCACAAAACCTGATGGAAAGATCAATTCTATTGCTTTGATCTATGGTAACGGCTCGGCGAAGCTGCCGCTATGGTTTTTTGGAGGGCCGCGCTATGACCAGTCTCAGTTTTCCCCTGTCGCTTTCTGCGCGAGGCCCGATGCGCCCCTCCCAAGCCGTGTTCTTGCTGCTCCTCGCCCAGGTCGCCATCGGCGCGGGGCCGCTGATGGTACGGCAGGTGGATATCGGCCCGGCGGATAGCGCCTTCTGGCGGCTGACGATTGCGCTTCTCGCGTGGATCGGCGTGATGCTGTGGATGCGGGGCCGGTCCCTCGGCGGGGCGAGTCTGCGCCCAACCGTGAAAGTCGGCGCGCTGCTGCTAGGGGCAGGGGCGGCGTTTGCCGCCGATCTCACCAGCTATCATTTCGCGCTGATGCATACCGCGATTGCCAATGCGACCTTTCTCGCCAATCTCTCGCCGCTGCTGGTGGCCTTGGGGGCGTGGGCGCTGTTTCGGGAAAAACCGGCGGCGCGCGCCCTGCTGGCCTTGCTCGTCGCCCTGATCGGCGCGGCGGTGATGACCGGCTGGCCCCATAAGGCGACGAGCCTGTCGCTTGGCGATGGCTTGGCGCTGATCGCCTGCCTGTTCTACACCCTCTACCTGCTGCTCACCCGCCGCCTTGCCGGGCTGGTCAGCGACTGGACGGTGATTCTCTGGACCAGCCTGGGTTCGGTCGGCACCGCGCTGATTTTGGCGGCGTTTCGCGGCGGGGTGGAATTCCCCCATAGCGCGACCGGCTGGGCCGCCGTGATCGGCCTCGGGCTCATCAGTCAGGCAATGGGCCAGGGGTTGACGCTGATTACGCTCGCCCGCCTGCCTGCTGCCTCGGGCGGCGTGATGCTGCTGGCGGGGCCGGTTCTGGCGATGCTCGGCGGCTGGGCCGTCTATGCGGAAGCGCCGAGCGTCGATCAGGCGTTGGGGGGCGCGGTGATTCTGGGGGCGTTGGTGCTGGCGCGGCGTTAGGGGCGGTTGTTCCGCCAAACGTTCCAATCGACCGGCTCGGCGGCCTGCACCTCAAGGTCGCCGGGGTCGAGCCGATCCAGGAACAGAATCAGATTTTGACACGGGGCGCGGGCGCTGGGGGTGAGGAGACCATCGAAGCCCAAAAAGAAAGCCGCGTCGGCAATCTCCTGACTGCGGCTATAATCGAGGTCCGCATAGCGTTCGGGGAGTATCCCCAAGGCCGACAGCGCCGCCATATCGGCGAGCTTCAGCGTTCGGCGGGTTTGCACGCGGATTTTATGCAGGATCGACACGAGTTTCGATGGGAAGACCGGCTGGCGGCTTAAGTGGAAATAGACTTCCGCCAGCGCCCCATCGCGGTCGAGCGAGGTATAGAGCACGTCGAAATGCCCAGGATCCCAACGCCCGCTGGCGGACGCGCCTTCGAGAACGTCGCGACCCTGGCGGGTGATGCGCCAGACCTCGCCTTCGAAGGTAATTCCGGTCTGCGCGTCCAGGGCATCAAGAAGATCGAGATCGCGGGCTTTGCGGTCGGTCATGGCAGGGGTCAGACGTAAGCCCCCGTATCAAGCCGTTCGATCACGCTTAAGACCTCTTCGGTACGATTGGCGTTGATAAGATCAATGGCGCGCTCGCCTTTCAGCAGCGGGTGCCGCGCGTGCAGCCACAGGCGGGCTTCGTCGGCGGTGTAAAAATCCGAGAGGCGTTCGACCACATAGCGCAGGTCGGCAATCACCGTTTGCGTGCGAAGGTTCGGCGTGCCATTGCCGTGCGACCAGCGCGAGACGGTTGCGGTCGAGACATCGACGATATTGGCGATGTCCTTCCCCTGAAGGCCGCCTCGGATGCGAAGATCGTCCAGAATGCGGGCGACGGCGGTGCTCATGGTGCGGCTTTCCTCAAAACGCGATTTTATTAAATTTACGCTTTGATTTCAGAAAGAGCAAATTGTGAAATCAATATGCAATTGTGATGGTTCTAACCTACCACCTCCGTCAACTGCTTGAGCGATTTTTCCAGCAGATCCCGGCTGATATCGCGGGTAATCAGTACAATGCGGCTGCGGTGGTCGTCATCCGGCCAGGCCGGGAGTTTCACCGGCGGGTGCAGCAGATGTTGGACGCCGTGCAACACGGTCGGTGTGTCTTGCCCGCGCAGGTTGAGGATGGCTTTCAGGCGCAGAATATCCTCGCCGCGATAGGCGGTGAGCGATTGCAGCCACAGGGTTACGGCGTCCCAGGGCAACGGCTCCGTCAGCGTTAGGCAGTGGGCCTCGATGCGGTCGTCGTGGCGGTTCAAAGTGTGGTGATGGTGTGGGTCGTGGTGGTGTAACCCGTGGTCATGGTCGTGATGGTGGTGGCCGTGCGCCTCGTAGGTATCGGCCTGCAACCAGCGGCGTACGTCCAGGCTTTTGGTGTCGGGGTTCCACAGCCCGGCTTCGATCAGCGCAGGCGCGGGCGCGTCGGTGTCTAAGATTGGCGCTGCCGGGTTCAACGCATGCAGGCGTGCTTTTAGCGCAACCACCTTCGCTGGATCGGCAATATCCTGTTTCGTCAGAATGATCCGGTCGGCCACGGCGGCTTGCTTTACCGCCTCCGGTTGGGCCGTCAGCGTCGCATCGCCGACAACTGCATCGACGGTAGTGACAACCCCATCCAGGCGGTAATGGGCCGCCACCAGCGGGTCTTGCATCAGTGTGTGTAAAATGGGGGCCGGATCGGCAAGGCCGGTGGTTTCGATCACGACGCGCTCGAACTCCGTCACCGTGCCGCGCACGCGGTCGATCGCCATTTGCCGCAGGGTTTTCGACAGGTCCGACTGAATGGTGCAGCAGAGGCAGCCCGAGGCCATCAGAATGCGCTGCTGCCCGTCGCTCTCCTCGATCTTTTCGATCAAATGATGGTCGAGCCCGATTTCCCCGAACTCATTGATGAGCACCAGCGCATTTTTCAACGCGGGATCGCGCAACAGTCGGTTCAGCAGGGTGGTTTTGCCCGACCCAAGAAAGCCGGTGAGCAGGGTGACGGGGATCAGGCTCATGCCGCCTCGCTGGGAACCGAGAAGATCATCGCGCGGCCATCGTCGGCGCCGGCGACCAAATGGTGCCCGTCGCGCGACCAGGCGAGGCAGGTGACGGGGCCGCGTTTCGTGACCTGCACCTTGCCGCCCGCCTTCGTTGCGAGATCGACCATCGCCAGCGTGCCATCTTCATAGCCGCAGGCGATAAAATGCGTATGGGGGTGGGCGGCGACGCGCGTTACCACGCTATTCTTCACTTCCACCAACTCCAACGGCGCGCGGCCTTCCGGCCCCGGCCCATCGAACGGCCACGCCACCAGCACTTCCGCGCCGGACGTGCAGAGCCACTGCCCATCCGCCGAAAAGGCGAGCGAGCGAACCTTGCTTTGATAGCCGGACATGCGCATCTCGCGCTTTTCATCGAGCCGCCAGCCGTGCACGTCGCCTTCTTGCGTGGAGGTGGCGACGATCGAGCCTTCCGGGTTGATGACGACGGCCAGATGCGAGCCCTTCCACACCAGCTTGCGCGGCTCAGCGCTGCCGTCGAGCTTCCACAGGGTCGCGCCATTGTAATGGCAGGCGACGAGGCTTTCGCCGTGCAGGGCAATATCCATCACGGTGCTGTCGTGCGGGCCGTAGGTCGTGATGGCACTTCCGTCGGCGGCCAGCAGCAGCACATTTTTCCCAACCGCATAGGCGAGGCGGCCATCGGGTAGAATGGCCATCACCTCGATCCATTGATGCGGGTGCTTGGCCCATTCGACCGGCGCGCCTTCAGCGGGTATGCGCATCACACACCCATCTTCACCGCCACTCACATAACCGCCGAGGGGATGGGCGACGAGGGCCGTGAGCCCGCCCTTATGCACCTGGGTTTCGCTCGAAACCTGCTGGGCGGCGGTGGCGAAGGGAATGCGGCGCAGCTTGCCATTGGCTTGCCCCAAGGCGGCCTCGCGGCAATCCCAGGCCACGGTGGCGCGGGTCAGATAGCCGTCGAATTTCCAATTGGTCCGCGAGGCGTTTTGCATCAGAAGGAAGATCCTGGTTCGGCCAAAAACTGAAACTCTTCGGGCGTGCTGTCGCGGCCCAAAATCTCATTGCGATGGGGGAAGCGCCCGAAGCGCGCAATCACATCGCGGTGGCGTTCGGCATAATCGGCCAGTTGAGCTTTGGCCAACTCCGGCGCTTCCGCTTCAAGCTGGCGCATGAGCTCGACACTGCGATCTTGCAGCGCGAGGTTTTCGGCATGCTCCAGCGGCAGATAGAAGAACAACCGCTCCAACGGCGTGAAGCGCTGCTGATAGCCGCGCTCCAACCCCATCAGCGTTACTTCCTGGGCACGGATATCGCCAGCAAAGGCCAAGGGCGTGCCGCGATAGGCATTGCGGGGGAATTGATCGAGCAGCAGCACGAGCGCGAGGGCGGAACGCGGCATCCCGTCCCAGCCATCGAGCCCGCTGCTGAGGGCTTGGCCGATTTCCATCTGGAACCGCCGCGCGATTTCCTGATCGAAGGCCTCGCCGCCGTTGAACCATTCGGGCCGAAAGCGCTGCGGCTCTTCGCCCCCGAACCAGAATTCTAGAATGGCGTTGGAACTGCTCACCGTTTTACCCTTTGGCGCAATTGAGGAAACCGTCGCGCAGGGCGTCGGCATCCAGATCGCGCCCGATGAAGACGATGCGGCTGTCGCGCGTATCGCGCCCGCGCCAGGGGTTGCCCCAGCTATGGTTCATCTGCATGTGGACGCCCTGGAACACGAAGCGGCGGTTGGAGCCCGTCACGTTCAGAATGCCCTTCGAGCGGAAAATATCCTGGCCCTTCAGGCGCAGCAGCGTGCCGATCCAGGCTTCGAACTTATCCGGGTCGATGGGCTTATCGGTGGTGATACCGACCGAGGCTACGTCTTCTTCGTGGTGATGATGGTGATGGTCGAGAAAATGCGGCTCCTGCTCCAGAATGCGGTTCAGATCGAACGCGCCCCGGTTGAGGATCTGCTTGAGGTCGATCTCGCTGTTTTGCGTGTGATAGAGCGGCGCAAACGCGTTGATTTTGCGCACGCGCGCTTCCACCGCCGCCAGTTCTTCTGCCGACACAAGATCGACCTTATTCAGCAGCAGCACATCGGCAAAGGC
>NZ_LAJY01000167.1 GCF_000963705.1 Elstera litoralis
GGGTTTAACTACGAACTGTTCTTGGATCAGAACGCCGAGAAGATTTCAAAGTCGAAAGGCAATGGCTTGTCGGTCGAAGACTGGCTGTCCTATGCGCCGGAGGAAAGCCTGTCGCTATTCATGTTTCAGCAACCGCGCCGGGCAAAACGGCTGTACTTCGATGTCATCCCGAAGGCGGTGGATGAGTACATCAGCTATCTCGATAAATTCCCCAATGAGCCCACGGATAAGCGCGTCGAAAACCCGGCGTGGCATATCCATCGGGGCCAACCGCCGGAGGGGGGCGTTCCGCTGAGCTTTAGCATGTTGCTCAACCTCGTTTCTGTGGTTGGCGGCAACGACGTTTTCGGTTCTCTGGGGCTTCATTAGCCGTTACGCCCCCGGAACGACGCTGGAGTCGAATCCACTGTTGGCGAAACTCGTTCCCTACGCCGGGGCCTATTACCGCGATTTCGTTGCGCCGACGAAAGCCTTCCGCGCCGCCACCGAAACCGAAAGCGCCGCCCTGGCCGATCTGGCGGCGGAGCTAAAAGCGCTGCCCGCCGAAGCCGATGCGGAAGCGTTCCAAACCCTCGTCTTCGAAATTGGCAAACGCCACGGCTTTACCGAATTGCGCGAATGGTTCAAGGCGCTCTACGAGGTGCTACTGGGGCAACCGCAAGGCCCGCGTATGGGCTCCTTCATCGCGCTCTATGGGCGCGATAACAGCGTTGCGCTGATCGAAAAGGCGTTGCGCGGCGAGCTTTTGGCGGCGTAATAAAAAGCAGGGGCGCTGCCCCTGCATCCCCGCTCAAGGGGCGGTTGCCCCTTGAGAATCCCGTTTATGGGTCGGGCCAATGAGCAGGCGATGATTTTTAGGCCTGTAAGTCATTGGGATTACTAAGGGGCTTAGCCCCTTAGTTGGGATGCCCGCGCGTCTGACGCGCAAAGCGCATCGGGAAGGGCAAAGCCCTTAACGGACGCTAGTCCAGCTTCTGCCCTTCGGCATACTTGAAATACAACTCCCGCGCTTTACGAAACAAAGGCCCCGGCTGCAGGTCGCGGTCTTCATAGCGGTTGATGTATTGGACTTTGGCGTAATTGCCGGTCGAGATGATTTCATCGGCCTCGCGCACTTCTTGCGGGCGAATGGCGCGTTCGACGACGCTTACGCCCGCGTCGCGCAACACGGCAATCACGCGCTGGCGGGTGATGCCGTTGAGCAGGCTGCCGTTCGGCGTGGGGGTGTGCAGTTCACCATTGACGCCGAGCAGAATATTGGAGCCGGTGAATTCGGCGACATTGCCCATGATATCGCACATAACGGCATTCTCGAAACCGCGCCCGATGGCTTCGCGCAGGGCTAGGGTGGCTTGCGGGTAGAGGCAGGAGGCTTTCGCGGCAGTCGGGGCGATTTCGGGCGAGGGGCGGCGGAAGTGGGAGAGGGTGGCGGAAAAGCCTTTCTCCCCCGGCGGCAGCGGAATTTCTTGAATGACCAGGGCGAAGCGGGTCGATTCCGGCTTCAGCACCATCAACCCGTCTTCCATCCAAAACATCGGGCGGATGTAGAGTTCGGCCCCGGCGGGGAAGCGGCGGATGCCTTCTTTCGCCATATCGTAGATTTCGCCCGAGGTGACGGGCGGCTCCATTGCCATTGCTTTGGCCGAGCGGATCACCCGTTCGCAGTGCAGATCGAGATCGGGGATGAGGCCGCCGAAGGCGCGCGCCCCGTCGAACACCGTATGCCCGAGCCAACCTGCCTGTGTGGAAGCCCCCATGAGCGGCGTATTCCCCTCGGACCAAGTGCCGTCGAGATAGGTGATCGTGCGCATGATGCCGCTAAGCTCCCTTGTGTTGATGAAATTCTAGCCACAAGCTAATCATCCCTTGCGGGGAAAAGGAACCCCGCGCGGAAGCAAAGCAGGAGGGCACTTATGACGGCTGACATTGTGAACCTGCGGCGCTTCAAAAAAAGCAAAGCGCGGGAGGCCGATGCGAAAACGGCCGAGGCCAACCGCCTCGCCTTCGGGCGCACCAAGGCGGAGCGCCAGAAAACCGAGGCGGTTCGGACGCTGGAGACCAAACGCCTCGACGACCATAAGCTCGAAGACTAGCTCCAGACCGGCAGCATCACCACGCCCATGATGGCGAAGATCAGGGCCGAGATAAGGCGCGTGGCTTTCAGCGGCAGCCGCGCGCTGATGTTCCGCCCGATCATCACGATGGGTGCATTCACCAACATCATGCCGAAGATCGACCCGGCCATCACAGCGGCGAAGGGCTGGTAGGCGGTCGCCATCAGCATGGTCGCAACCTGGGTTTTATCGCCGATTTCCAGAATGAAGAAGCCGACCAGCGCCGCCGCGAACGGGCCGAAGCGGGAGGGCCTATCCTCCTCCTCGTCTAAGGTATCCGGCAGCAGCATCCAAGCCCCCAGCGCGATACAGGCGATGCCGGTGCCCATCCGCAGCCAATAGAGCGGCAGTTGATCGGCAAGTTCCACGGCAATCCAACCGGCGGCGATATGGTTCAAGATCGTGGCGAGGAAAATTCCCGCGATCAGCCGGACCGGCGCGTGGTAGCGTAAGGCCAGCAGCAGCGCGAAAAGCTGGGTCTTATCGCCCAGTTCCGACAAGGCGACGGCCCCTGTCGAGATAAAGAATGTTGAAAACATAACCCTTCCCAAAGTCCGGGCGGCAACGAGTACGCAAGCGCGATATGCCCGGCCGCCCGGTTTCTTGTTCCGGCGGGCACTCGCGCTTGGTCTCGCCAATCCGAATCCGGACTGGATGCGCCATGAAGGTCGAAGCCTCCAAGCCTGTTGACGCATCCCCGCGTAAGTTCGCGGCGGCTACTCCCCAAGGGAAGGCGCTTTGTAGGGGATGCTGCGCCGGGATGCAAGGCGTTGCGGGTGCGGCGAAACTGCATCTTTCTGGCCGCGCACACTCCCGGCTTTTCCCGACGCACCGCATCGCGTAAGGTGCGCGCCATGACGGCAGAGTTAATTTATCACCTGGCTCGCAAGGCCGATTGGACCAACGCCCTAACCGAGGGCTGGTACGAAGGCGCGGCGGAAGATCGCCGCGACGGCTTTTTGCATTTTTCCACCGCCGAGCAGATTACCGCCTCCGCCGACCGCCATCGTGCGGGCGAAGCGGGGCTGGTGCTGCTGGAAGTGGTCATCGACCGCCTGCCGCCGCCCGAACACGGCGGCGGGGTATTGAAATGGGAGGCGTCCCCCTCGCGCGGGGCGTTGTTTCCCCATCTCTACGGGCGTTTTAGCCGTTATGGCCGTCGACCGGGTGGCCGATCTGGCCTTGGTGGCGGACCCGGACGGCGTGCTGCGCCATGAATTCCCAGCTTGGTATCCCTTTTGGACAAGGACGCGGGCATGAGTCCCCTCCAGTTTTTTGCGCCCATCGCCTATGGCGCGGTGGCGGCGGCGGTTGCGATTGGTGCGCCCGATCTTGTGCAAGCGCTCGGCTTTCCGCCCTCGCTGCTCACGTCGGTTCTCTTGGGCGGGAATATTTTCCTGTTCGGCATGCTGGCCCAGGAAATGATAACGCGGCGCAAGGCCGATAAGGCGCTGAGCGACCGGATTCAGCGGGTTCAGGACGTGTTGATTCGTCAGCGCAGCGATATGCGGTCGATGCAAGAAACCGTGCGCGCCCAGGGCGAGGCTGGACCGGAAAGCGCGGCGGAGCTTGAAACGGTCGTTGCGGAAATGCGCATGCTGAAAACCCTCGTGGGGCAGCTTTCGACCAAATCGGCCGCTAAAGCGCGGCCCGCCGCCCCGGCGGTCAGTCGCCCGGCGGCAGCCCCCAGCCGACCGCTCACCGCCCATGACGATGATGAGTATGAGGATCAACCCGCCCCTGCTTATGACGATGATCGGGAGCTGACCGACGAAGAATTGATCCTCGATTCAGTGCGCGAAGCGCTCAACGAAGACCGCGTTGGCCTGTCGCTACAACCCATCGTGCAACTGCCGTCGCGCCGCTTGTCCATGTATCAATGTATGGCGGCGATCCGCACGCAAGAAGGCACGGAAATTCCGGCTGAAACCTATCTTCCGATTGCCGAACAGGCCGGGTTGCTGGCGACGATCAACAATATGCTGTTGGTGCGCAGCGTGCAGTTCGTTCGGCGCATGCGCCGGCAGCGAAGCCAAGTGGGCTATGTCTGCGAAATCGTCAGCGAAACCTTACGCGACCGCGATTTCTTCGCCGATTTCACCGCCTTCATGCGCGAAAACACCGATCTTGCCGGGCATTTGCACTTCCAGATTACCCAGCACGATGCCTATCGGATGGAAGCGCGGACCGATCAGGAATTGACCGCACTCGGCAAACTTGGCTTCCGCTTTGTATTGGATAAGACGACGAACCTCG
>NZ_LAJY01000168.1 GCF_000963705.1 Elstera litoralis
GGCAAAAAGCAAGAAGCCGTTAAAATCGCAAAAGAGCATTTGCTGAAAGCGATGGAGCTTGGCGCGACGCAGACGTTTTAAAGATCTCGTTCTGAAAAAGATCGATTTGATCTCGATGACCGGCGGCCACCGTCAAGACGGGCCGTCGAAGGCAAAGCCAGCGGAGGCGATGCCGAAGATTACCAATGTGGCGAAGGGCGAAAAGCGCAACTACACGCGGTTCAGCGAGCCAAAATTGCAAGTAAAGCTGGCGGATAAGGTTTATACGACGATCGATTGGTCCATCGGTGGGTTGTTGATCGCGGGCTATGATGGCGATTTGGATCAGGGGGGCGAAACCCAGGCCAATTTCTGTCTGGTCGGCGGCGACCGCAATTATACGGCGACCATTCGGGTGGTGCGCTTCGACTCGCGCCATAAAACCCTCGCCGTGCGCTTTACCCGCTCTACAATGGATGCCTTGGAGTTTTTCCGGAATTTGATGAAACAGCACGCCCAGCGAGCGGTATAGTCCGTCCGGGCTTGAACGGGCGGTCTGCGGGCTGCCGGTGAGCTTCTCTTTCTCCTGTTTGGTGCGCCCCCCTGGCTATGAGTGACGTTCGCGCGTTTCCTGCTTCCGATCGGACCACGCTGATCGCCGGTCTCCTGCGTCTGACCGATATTCTATTGGTGGCGGTGGTGGCCTATGTCTTGTTCTGGTTTCAGAACGATACACTGCGCGCCCCGCATTATTACCATCAGATCATTGTGCTCGCGGCGCTCCTGACTGCGAATTTCACCCATGTCGCGGGCATTTACCGCCCGGTGGTGTTGGCGTCGACCTCGTTGCAAGTGGTGCGTCTTGCCGCAGCTTGGACGATGGTGGGGCTGGCGGTGCTCGCCTTTGTCCTCGTGACCGAGATTGCCGAATGGCTGAATCCGACCTGGGCAATGCGCTGGTTTTTTGGTGTGCTGGCCTGCTTCACGGTAACGCGCGTGTTCATTTGGGACCGCCGCCGCCGGATGCGCCGACATGGGGATCTCACCATCCGTATCGCTCTGGTCGGCGCGCGCGATTTGGGCCGCAAAGTGCTGGAGCAGTTGCGCCAAGATCCTTACGTGCAGGTGGTGGGCGTGTTCGATACGCTCGACCCCGGCGAAACCACCATCGAAGGCGTGCCCTATCGCGGCTCGGTGAAAGATCTCGTCCGCCTCGTGCGCAAAGAGCGCGTCGATGAAATCGTTATCGCCATGATCGATCGGTCGGAAGAGGAAGTTGCGAGCGTGCTGGCGAAGCTGCGCGACGTGCCGATCAATACCAAATTCTGTGCCCATACGCTGCGCTTCAATCTGCCCGTGCGCGGCTATTCCACCGTCGGCGGCCTGCCCTTGCTGCACGTGTTCCAGCGGCCCTTAGGGGCGTGGGGGCAGGTGCTGAAGGGGGTGGAGGACCGCGTGCTGGGGCTGATCTTCCTCATCCTCGCCCTGCCGGTGATGGCGGTGATCGCCGTGCTGGTCAAGCTCGATAGCCCCGGCCCGGTGCTGTTCCGGCAAAAGCGCTATGGCTTCAATAATAACGACATCACCGTGTTCAAGTTCCGCTCGATGCGCAACGATCCGAACCCGGACCCATCGGTTCCGCAGGCGCAGCGCAATGATCCGCGCATTACCCGCATCGGCGCGTTTTTTGCGCAAGTCGAGCCTGGATGAGCTTCCACAGCTTTTTAACGTTTTACAGGGTACCATGTCGCTCGTCGGCCCGCGCCCGCATGCGGTGGCCCATAACGAGCATTATGCTGCCGTAATCGACGGGTATCTGGGGCGGCATCGGGTTAAACCGGGCATCACCGGCTGGGCGCAGGTCAATGGCTATCGGGGCGAGACCGATACGCCGGAAAAGATGCGTATGCGCGTGCAATATGATCTGTACTACATTGACAATTGGTCGCTCAGTCTCGATCTGAAAATCCTGTTGATGACCGTTTTTGTCGGCTTTGTGAACCGGAATGCCTATTGATCGGCCCGCGACACGGAGCGTTGGGCCAAAGGAGCACGAGCATGGGGCGGTATACTGGGTCGGGCAATGAGCCCGAGATCCTGATCGAACCGGGGAACGGCCCCTATCGGCGGCGGTCGCCCGGCGGTTTGGGCCAAATCGTGCGGATCATTCTGGGCTTCTGCGTTCTGGCGGCGGTGATCGCCGGGGCCTTGCTGTTGGTGGCGAGCTTTTTCACGGTTCTGGCCTTTGTGGTGCCGGTTTTGCTGGTGGGGGGGCTGATTTTCGCCCTGGCCAATCGAAACCGGCTGCGGACAATTATCATTCGGCGTCGATAGCGGTTAGGAGAAAGCGTTTCATGGCCCAACGTCGCGTTACGAGCCCCGTTCCCCGCCCCCCGCTGATTGGGGTGACGGCCTGTATTCGCACGGTCGACGGCAGCCGAACCCATACGGTCGGCGAGAAATATATTCGCGGCGTTACGGAGGGGCTCGGCGGTTTGCCGTTGCTCATTCCGGCCCTGGGCGACGATCTCGACATCGGCTCGGTCGTCGGCTGTCTCGATGGGTTGTTGATTACGGGTAGCCTCTCCAACGTGGAGCCGCATCTCTACGGGGGCGAACCATCGGCCGACGGCACGCTGCACGATCCAGCGCGCGACGCAACAGTGATGCCGCTGATGCTGACGGCGTTGACGGCGGGCATTCCGCTCCTGGCGATTTGCCGGGGGCATCAGGAGCTGAACGTGGTTTTGGGCGGCACGCTGCATCAACGCGTGCACGAGCAGCCGGGGCGGCTCGATCACCGCGCGCCGGAGACGACTGATCTCGATATTCAATATGGTCCCTCGCACGCGGTAACGCTCACCGAAGGTGGGCTGTTTCAGCAACTCAACGGCGGCGAGCGGCGGCTGACGGTCAATTCCCTGCACTGGCAAGCCATCGACCGGTTGGCCGATGGGCTGGAGGTGGAAGCCGTGGCCGACGATGGCACCATCGAAGGCGTGCGCGTGACCCGAACCGAAAGCTTTGCCGCCTCGGTGCAATGGCATCCCGAATTCAAAGTCCGCGAGAATCCTTTCTCGCTCGCGCTGTTCGGGGCATTTGGCGACGCCGCGCGGGCCTATGCCGGCACGCGGCGGCGGACCTAATGGGCGCTGCGGCGGGATGATCGCGCTGGCTTTTTGCAAAAGTGTTGTAACGCGCTTCTCGAAAGAGAAGGTGGCGATTCTGGCGGGGTCGCTCGCCTTCACAACGCTACTCACGTTGGTGCCGCTGGCGATTCTCGTGTTTGGCGTGGCCGCCCGCTTCGACGGAATCGGTGCCTGGATCGGGCAGGCGCGCGGCATGATTGTCAGCAGCTTCGTGCCGGTGGTGGGTGATACGGTCGACCAGCAACTGACCACCTTCATCAGCAATGCCGCTTCCTTACCGACATTTTTGCTGCCCGCTTTGGGCGTGTCGGTGTTTTTGCTGCTTCTGGAAATCGAAACCTCTTTCAATGCCATTTGGCGGACGGATCGGCACTGGCCCTGGGCGGTGCGGTTTTTGGCGTTTTATTGCCACCGTCATCACCTTGCCGCTGCTGGCGGCGGCGAGCGGCTGGGCGGTGGGAACGCAGATTTTGGGCGGCGATGATCCTTGGGTGGCGGGGGTGCGCCACGGGGTGACGCCGCTGATCGGCTTCATTGCCTTTTTCTTCATGTTCACCGTCTTCCCGGCTCGGCGCGTGCATATGGGGGCGAGCGCGATTGGCGCCAGTGTCGCAGCCCTCGCGCTGACCGTCGCCAAATGGATCTTTGTCTGGTATATCGCCGCCGCGCCGATTCAGAATTTGATCTATGGGGCCTTGGCGGCCTTGCCCTTGTTGCAGCTTTGGGTGTTCATCCTCTGGGTTCTTATCCTCGTTGGCGGCACGGTTGCGGCCGAGGCGCAGGATTGGCTTGAGGCGCGGGGCCAGCCCGAGGCTTCGGCGCGCTGACGGCATTAGGGGAAGGTTTCCATGCACCGTTTTGCCAATCCGGCACGGTTTCAGCGTTTAGCGCGGCGGATTTTGCCGTTTTCCGCCGGGGCGACGGTGCTGTTTCTGGCGCTGGGGCTTTATTTTGCGCTGTTTAACTCGCCCGCCGATTACCAGCAGGGCGAAACCGTGCGGATTATGTATATCCACGTGCCCGCCGCCTGGATGAGCCTGTTCGTTTATGCCTCGATGGCGCTCTCCAGCGCCGTGGCCCTGATCTGGCGGCATCCGTTGGCGGAGCTTGCCACGCGGGCTGCCGCCATTCCCGGCGCGGCCTTCACCGCCCTCTGCCTCGTGACCGGCTCGCTCTGGGGCCAACCGATGTGGGGGACTTGGTGGGTGTGGGACGCGCGGCTGACTTCCGTGCTGGTGCTGTTCTTCCTCTATTTGGGCTATATCGCCCTGGTCGATGCCTTTGACGATCCCGAGCGTGGCGGGCGGGCTGGGGCGATTCTGGCGCTGGTCGGCGCGGTTAATCTGCCGATCATTAAATTTTCGGTAGATTGGTGGAATACGCTGCATCAACCGGCGAGCGTGCTGAAGATGGGCGGCCCGTCGATGGATGGCACGATGCTGCGCCCGCTGCTGCTGATGGCGCTGGGCTTTACCGGCTTTTTTATCACGCTGCTGCTTCTGCGCCTTGAAACCGCCTTACTTGACCGCAAAATCCGAGCGGCGGAGGAGCGGCTATCGTGAGCGATTTTTGGGCTATGGGCGGCTATGCCGTCTTCGTCTGGACCTCCTACGGGCTGGCTGCCGTCACGCTCGCCGGGCTGCTGGGGCTGACCCTGTGGCAGCGCCGCCAAGCGCGGGCGCGCTGGGATAGCCTGAAGGAGACCAAGCGATGAGCCTCACCTCCCGCGCCAAAACCGCCAAACGCCGCCGCCTCTGGGCTGTGGTCGCCGGGCTTGGCGGGCTCGGCGTTGCGACCGCGCTGATCCTCACGGCCTTTTCCGACAATCTCGTGTTCTTCCGCACGCCGAGCGATATCGTTGCGGGCAAAGTGATCCCGGAACGCCGCTTCCGCCTCGGCGGGTTGGTGGAAAAAGGCTCGGTCCAGCGTCAGAGCGATGGCACGACGATGCTGTTCCGCGTCACCGATACGGCGGAAAGCGTGACCGTGACCTATAAGGGCGTGCTGCCCGATCTGTTCCGCGAGGGGCAAGGCGTGGTGGCGGAAGGCAGCCTCAATCGGCATGGCCTGTTCGTCGCCAGTGAAGTGCTGGCCAAGCACGATGAAAATTACATGCCAAAGGAGGTCGCGGAAGCGATCAAAGCCTCCGGGCAGTGGAAGCCGGGCACTGCTCCCGCGCCGAAATAGGATAGAGACATGCTCGTCGAACTCGGTCATTACGCGCTGATTCTCGCTGGCGTGCTGGCGGCGCTCCAGGCCGGGTTCGGGCTGTTCGGCGCGCAGCGGCGCGACGGGTTTCTGATGGCGTTTAGCGGCAGTGCGGCGCTGGCGCAAACCTTGGGCTGCCTCATCGCCTTCGGCGCGCTGATGCACGCCTATGTCACCTCCGATTTTTCGGTGCAGAATGTTTGGCAGAACAGCCACGCCGATAAGCCGCTGCTCTATAAGATCACCGGCGTGTGGGGCAATCACGAAGGCTCGATGCTGCTGTGGATCACTGTCATGGCGCTGTTCGGGGCGGCGGTGGCCCTTGCCGGGGGGCGGATGCCCGCCAGTTTGCGCGCGCGCGTGCTGGGGTTACAGGCGCTGATTTCCTTGGGCTTTTACGCTTTCGTCCTGCTGACCTCGAACCCCTTTACCCGGCTCACGCCCGCCCCCATCGAAGGGCGCGGTTTGAACCCGCTGCTGCAAGACCCCGGCCTCGCCTTCCATCCGCCGCTGCTCTATTTGGGCTATGTCGGCACGTCCTTGACCTTCTCCTTTGCGCTCGCCGCCTTGCTGGAGCGCCGCGTCGATCCGGCCTGGGCGCGCTGGGTGCGGCCCTGGGCCTTGGCCTCGTGGATTTTCCTTACCCTGGGGATCGCGCTGGGGAGCTGGTGGGCCTATTACGAGTTGGGTTGGGGCGGTTGGTGGTTCTGGGACCCCGTCGAAAATGCCTCGCTGATGCCGTGGCTCGCGGCAACCGCGCTGCTGCATTCCGCCATCGTTGTGGAGAAGCGCGATAGTTTGAAGCGGTGGACGGTGCTGCTCGCCATTATCGCCTTCGCTTTCTCGATTCTCGGCACCTTCCTGGTGCGCTCGGGCGTGATTACCTCGGTGCATGCTTTCGCCAATGATCCGACGCGCGGGGCCTTCATTCTCGGCCTGCTGGCGGTGATCGTCGGCGGGGCGCTGCTGCTCTATGCCTTACGCGCGGGATCGCTCGACGGCGGCGGGCTGTTCGCGCCGGTCAGCCGGGAAGGCGCGCTGATTCTCAATAATGTGCTGCTGGCGGTGGCGCTGGTAACGGTGTTTCTCGGCACGCTCTACCCGATGTTCCTGGAGGCGATGGGCCTTGGCACGGTGACGGTAGGCAATCCCTATTATCAGGCAACCTTCATTCCGCTGCTGATCCCGCTGGTGTTGGTGATGGCGGCGGGGCCGCTGATTCCGTGGAAGCGCGCTGATGTGGTCAGCATTCTGCTGCGCCTGCGCGTGGCAGCGGTGCTGGCGCTGGCCGCCGCTGGGGTCGCCTATGCCTGGGGCGAAGGCGGGCCGATTCTCGCGCCCATCGGTATTTTTTGCGGCTGTTGGCTGATCTTTGGCGCGGCGACCGATCTGGTCGACCGGCTGCGTGGCCCGAACCCGTGGGCGCGTTGGCGGGGATTGCCGCGCAGTGCCCTGGGCGCGGTGATTGCCCACGCCGGGCTTGGTATTAGCATCATCGGCATGAGTGGCGATCTGTGGCAGCAGGATTCGATCCGCGCGCTCACCCCCGGTCAGAGCATGAGCATTGCCGGGTTCGAGTTGACCCTCGATAAAGTTGAACCCGTGCAGGGGCCGAATTTCATCGCCGAACGGGCAACGGTAACGATCCGCAGCGACGGGAAGATTATCGCCACCGCCACCCCGTCGCGCCGCAAATTCAACCGCCCGCCGATGACGACCAGCGAAACCGCCATTCGCACCAATGGGCTGCGCGACCTCTATCTGGCGCTCGGTGACCGCGATGCTCAAACCGGGGCCTATGCCTTGCGCGTTTACTATAACCCGCTGGTGCCGTGGATTTGGGGCGGCGCGATGGTGATGGCGCTCGGTGGCGGCATTTCGCTGGCAGATCGACGTTTGCGCCTCGGCGTGGCGCAAGCCCGTCCCGCCGCAAAGCGCGTGGGAGTTTCGGCATGAGCCGCTGGGGATTGGCGGCGCTGCCGCTGCTGGTGCTGGCGGTGCTGCTCGGCTATTTCGGCCTGCGCCTCACCGAGGGCGCGACCGGGCTTTGCCGAGCACGCTGATCGACCAGCCCGTGCCGCCCACCGATCTGCCCGGTTTACGCGCCGGAGAAGCACCGCTCACCGACGGCGAGATTAAGGCTTTGGCCGCAAAAGCGCCGCTGCTGGTGAATGTTTTTGGCTCCTGGTGCGTGCCGTGCCGCGCCGAGCATCCGTTTTTGATGGAGCTGCAAAAGCAGGGTGTGACGATCATCGGCCTTAATCAGCGCGACAAGCCGGAAAATGCCAAAGCTTTCCTGGCGGCTTTGGGCGACCCGTTCGCGCGCATCGGGATCGATGCCAAGGGGACGGCCTCGCTAGAGTGGGGCGTCTACGGCGTACCGGAAACCTTCGTTATCGACCGGGCGGGCACGATCCGCTATCGCCACGTCGGGGCGATTGACGCCGAGGTGCTGGAGGAAAAACTACGGCCGCTGCTGAAGAGTTTGGCGCAATGATCCGGCGTCTGGCCCTGGCGTTGGTGCTGCTCGCAGGCCCGCTCGCCGCCCTCGGCCCTGATGAAATCCTGCCCGATGCGGCGATGGAGGCGCGCGCCCGTGCCCTCTCCCGCCAATTGCGCTGCCTCGTCTGCCAAACCGAATCCATCGATGATTCCAATGCGGAATTGGCGCGCGATCTGCGCCTGCTCGTCCGCCGTCGTCTGGTGGCGGGCGATAGCGACGCGGCAGTGCTGGAGTATGTTCACAGTCGCTACGGCGATTACGTGCTGATGCGCCCGCCGGTGTCGGACCGCACGGCGTTGCTCTGGTTTGGGCCGTTCATTCTGCTGATCGGGATCGGCGGTTTGTTGGTGATTCGGGCGCGGCGCACGACCAAGCGTTCTGCTGTCCCGGCACCGCTCACCGAAGCCGAACAGGCGCGGTTGCGCCGTCTGGAGACCGAACAGTGAGCCTCCTCGTTGCGATTCTTCTGCTGTCGGCGGGCATGGCCCTGCTCGTTCTGCTGCCCTTGGTTCGCCGTGCTCCTGCGGGCGAGCGGGAGGCCCCGTTGGTGCTGTATCGGGATCAATTGGCCGAGCTTGACCGCGATCACGCGGCGGGTCGCCTGACCGATGCGGCGCGGGCAGCGGCGAAGGTGGAGTTGCAGCGCCGCTTGCTGCAATCGGATAAGGCGGGCGCGTGCCCGGTCTCCTGGGTGCCGCGCAAGGCGTTAGCAGTGCCGATTGTGGCGCTGGTGATGGCGGTGCCGCTCGGGCTCTATCTCTCGCTCGGGCAGCCGGGGCAAAAGGATTTGCCGATTTCGGCGCGCGCCGAGGAAATCGCCCCGCTGAAAGCCGCCGCCGCCGCGATTGCCGAGGCGCGCGAGGCCTTGAGCCGCGATGGCAGTCAGCCGCTTGCGTGGCTGCGCCTCGCCGGGCTGTTGCTGCAACAGGAGGATACCCAAGAGGCGGTGAACCTGCTGGCGGGGGCGCGCGCGCGGTTCCCCACCCTTGCGGTCTTCCCCTCAGCCCAGGGCGAAGCGCTGATGCGCGCTGGGCAGGGCTGATTACCGGGGAAGCGGAAGCGGCGTTCCGCGCCGCGCTAGCGCTCGACCCGCAGGATGCGCGCGCCCGCTATTTTCTGGCGCTCGCCGCCGAACAGCGCGGTGCCCCGGCAGAGGC
>NZ_LAJY01000169.1 GCF_000963705.1 Elstera litoralis
ACGTTTTAAAGATCTCGTTCTGAAAAAGATCGATTTGATCTCGATGACCCGGCGGCCACCGTCAAGACGGGCCGTCGAAGGCAAAGCCAGCGGAGGCGATGCCGAAGATTACCAATGTGGCGAAGGGCGAAAAGCGCAACTACACGCGGTTCAGCGAGCCAAAATTGCAAGTAAAGCTGGCGGATAAGGTTTATACGACGATCGATTGGTCCATCGGTGGGTTGTTGATCGCGGGCTATGATGGCGATTTGGATCAGGGGGGCGAAACCCAGGCCAATTTCTGTCTGGTCGGCGGCGACCGCAATTATACGGCGACCATTCGGGTGGTGCGCTTCGACTCGCGCCATAAAACCCTCGCCGTGCGCTTTACCCGCTCTACAATGGATGCCTTGGAGTTTTTCCGGAATTTGATGAAACAGCACGCCCAGCGAGCGGTATAGTCCGTCCGGGCTTGAACGGGCGGTCTGCGGGCTGCCGGTGAGCTTCTCTTTCTCCTGTTTGGTGCGCCCCCCTGGCTATGAGTGACGTTCGCGCGTTTCCTGCTTCCGATCGGACCACGCTGATCGCCGGTCTCCTGCGTCTGACCGATATTCTATTGGTGGCGGTGGTGGCCTATGTCTTGTTCTGGTTTCAGAACGATACACTGCGCGCCCCGCATTATTACCATCAGATCATTGTGCTCGCGGCGCTCCTGACTGCGAATTTCACCCATGTCGCGGGCATTTACCGCCCGGTGGTGTTGGCGTCGACCTCGTTGCAAGTGGTGCGTCTTGCCGCAGCTTGGACGATGGTGGG
>NZ_LAJY01000017.1 GCF_000963705.1 Elstera litoralis
GAACCCGGCCCGAGCCTGCGGTATCCGTGCCCAAGGCAAAGGGCACGATCCCCGCGCCGACCGAGGTGGCCGAGCCCGACGACGAGCCCCCCGGTACCAGATCCTCCCGCACGCTATTGCGCGGAATCCCATAGGGCGATCGCACGCCGACGAGGCCGGTGGCGAATTGATCGAGATTGGTTTTCCCAATCACAATCGCCCCCGCCGCTTCCAACCGGGCAACGGCAAAGGCCGATACGGCAGGCGTATAGGCGAACTCGGGGCAGGCGGCGGTCGTCGCAGGCCAGCCACGTCAATATTGTCTTTCACGAAGAAGGGCACGCCGAACAGCGGCAGGTCCGTGCGGCCCGCCAGTGCGCGCGCGGCCGCAATCGCCGCCGCTTCCGGACGCAAAGCGATCAGCAGCGCCGGATCGTTCCAGTCGCGCAGCTTGGCATAGGCGGCCCGAAGCCCCGCTTCCGCCGATCCCGTTGCCAGGGCCTCGGCCCGATAATCCGCCAACGTCAGCATGCTTCGCGCTCCCTTCATTTATAGCGGGAACATGTATGCAATGCCGGTGCCAGAGTCTATTTTTTAATCAAATCTGGATTTCTTTAGCGAAATGCCGGTGCACGACAACCGCCGCGCCCCTGACCCGCCCATTCGGTGCGCAGAGCGCTGATCTTTTCGGCAGAGGCCTTAGACAGCAGGCAGACTCAATACCGCCTCCACCCCATCGGCCCAGCCGGTCGCAGGCGACAGAAGATCGAGCCGCCCGCCGATGCCCGTGGCAATCGCTTCGGCAATGGCAAGCCCTAGACCCGTGCCCGACGACGCCGTTGCCCCCCGCGCGAAACGGGCTTTGAGCCCCGCCAAAGTTTCGGCGGACAAAACCGGGCCGTGGTTGCGAACGTGAACGGCCCCCTCCGTCAAGTGCAGGTCAACCGGGCTGCCGGGCGGACTATGCTTTAAGGCGTTTTCCAGCAGATTGCGCAGGATCAGCGCAAAAGCATCGGCATCGACCCGCGCCCGCAGGTGAACCGTCGCATCGACGCGAACCTGAACCCGCGCGCCCGTGCCCTCGGCCCGCGCAATTTCCTCCAGAATATGCGGCACCAGCGGTAGGAGATCCTGGGGCTCCGGCGGCAGAAACAGCCCCGCTTCGGCCCGCGCCAATTGCATAAGCTTTTCGGCCAGATGAGCGAGGCGCTGGAGTGATTGCTCAACCTGCTCCGCCCGCGCGCGCAGTGCCCCCGGCGGCGCTTCGGTCTTCAGTCGCTGGGTTTGTGCCAAGGCCCCGGCAATCGGTGTGCGCAACTCATGGGCGCTATTGGCGGTAAAGGAGCGCTCCGACGTTAACGCCAAGTTCAGTCGCTGCATCAGTCGATTGACCGCGCCGACCAGCGGGAAAACTTCGACAGGCAGCAGCAACCCCTCAATCGGCGACAGATCGGCATCGTCGCGCCGCTCGATTTCCGCCCGCAACTGGCGCACGGGGGCCAACGCGCGGCGGACGCCCCACCAGACCGCGCCGAGACTCGTCGGAATAAGGGCGAGGAGCGGCATCAGCAACCCTAAACTCGCTTCCCACGCCGCCTCCTGCCGATGGGCCAGCGGTTCGGCGACTTCGATGAAGACGCTTCGGCTGACGCCCGCTTCGCTGTAAATGCGCAGCTTCGGCGCATCGTGAAACCCCTCCACCGGTAGCAGCGGAAACCCCGCAGGATCGGCATCATGGGAAGAGAGAAGAATTTTCCCCGCCGCGTCCCGGACCAGATAAGTCAGATATTCGCCATGAGGCCGCAGAGTGGAAATATGTTTAACCGCATCGGTCGGCGCGCTCTGGTACAGGCTTTCGACGGCCAGAGGCAAAATCCGCTGCGCCGTTTCCTGCAACGCACTGTCGAAGGCTTCGTCCAACTCGTGCCGAACGATTAGCATTGATATCAGCGTCGCCACGCCCCAAAAAGCCAGGGTCATCAGGGTTAGCCCGAAGCTTAAGCGGCGCTGGAGACTATAGACGCTCATGCCGCCCCCAGCCGATAGCCCAAGCCCCGTAGGGTTTCGATGACCCCGTGCCCGAGCTTTTTCCGCAGACGGCTGACATGGGCTTCCACCGCATTGCTTTCGACCTCGTCGCCAAACGCATAAAGCGTTTCTTCCAGTTGGGTTTTTGAAACGATTGTGTCTCGGCGGCGCAATAGCGCATCGAGTAAGGCCCATTCCCGCGCGGTGAGACTGATCGGCTGCCCTTCCAGACTGGCGGTACGGGCGGCAGGATCGAGACTGACACTACCAAGGGTCGTTACCGGGTTCGGCGTGCCCGCATAACGCCGTGCCACGGCCGCCACCCGCGCCGACAGTTCGGTTAGATCGAAGGGCTTGACGAGATAATCATCGGCTCCCCCATTCAGCCCGGCGATCCGGTCGGAAATCTGGTCGCGCGCGGTCAGAATAATCACCGGAACCCGCGCGCCCCGGCGGCGCAGCGCCGTGAGAAAATCGAGCCCCCGCCCATCGGGCAAAGCAAGATCGAGCAGCAGACAATCATACGCCGCCACCGCCAGAAAATCATCGGCCTCGGCGATGCGCTGCGCCCAATCCACCGCGTGCCCATCGGCCAGCATCTGATCGCGCACGGCCCCGCCGATCAAACCATCGTCTTCGACTAACAGAATGCGCATGAAAGCCCCCCTGTTCGGGAGTGTGCCCGAAAAGCCTGACAGGACGCTGACGAATTTTCGCATCCCGGTCAGGGTGCCGTCAGGTTCGCCTAGTAGATTGAGCCACGCCCCCCTTTCGAAAGAACGGCCATGAAAATCGCCCTTCCGCTAACAAGCCTAGCCCTCTGCCTCGCCTCGTCCCTCACTCTCGCCAGCGGAACGCACTGCACCGCGCCGGTCGCAGACTGGCAGCCGCGTGAAAATTTGCAACGGAAGCTCGAAAACGACGGCTATAGCGTCCACCGTATCAAAGTTGACGATGGGTGCTACGAGGTCAAAGCGACCGACCGCGCCGGAAAGCACTTGGAGATCAAATACGATCCAAAGAGCTTCGCGCCCCTTAAAATTGAAGACGACTGAAAAACCGAAGGTAACTCTAGACTTCCCCCGGACGCTATGATTGATGCACCCGCAGACGCCTTAACCTCGAAAGCAGCATCATGGCCCTGCGCGATATTATCGCCTACCCCGACCCCCGATTGCGCCAGAAGGCCGCGCCCGTTACCGCCTTTGACGCCGATTTGCGCGCACTGGCCGAGGATTTGCTCGAAACCCTGCGCGCCGCCCAAGGCCTCGGCATTACCGCCCCCCATATCGGCGTGCTGACGCGGGTGACGGTCATCGAGCTTTCCCCGGAAGATGGCCCGCGTACCTATGTGAACCCGGAAGTGATCTGGTCGTCGCCGGAAACGGCAAAGGACCAGGAGGGCAGCCTGTCGATGGCGGGTGTGCTCGACACGCTGGAGCGCCCGGCCAAAATCCGCCTGCGCTATCAAACCATCGACGGGGAAACCCGCGAAGAAGAGGCCGAAGGCCTGCTGTCGGTCTGCCTTCAGCATGAGATCGATCAACTCGACGGGATTTTCTGGATTTACCGCCTCTCCGCCCTCAAGCGCGAGCGGCTGGTGAAGCGCTATGAAAAGCTGAAGCGGTTGGGCCGACATGAACCTGCCGCCTGAGTATCAAAACGCCATCCGCTTCCAGTTCGGCGATTCGCCGGAACTGGCCGATGAACTTCTGGAACTGGTGCTACGCGGCGTTAAAACCGCCACGTGCGGCGCTTTGCGCGACTATGGCGAGGCCGAGCCGATGCCGCAAGTCGGGCGGCGCGATGTAGTGCTGGATGGCGCAGGCCGCCCCGCCTGCGTAATCGAAACCACCGAAGTGACGATCCAGCGCTTTTGCGACGTGGATAACGCCTTTGCCATCGCGGAGGGCGAAGGCCCCTATGAGGCGTGGCGAAGCGGGCATAGGGCGTATTTCGCGCGCAATGGCGGCTTCGATCCGGAGATGCCGTTGGTCTGTGAGCGCTTTCGGCTGATCTTGGTTTTAGACCGCCCCGCTTAACGGTGCAGCAGACCCTAGGCATCTTTCATCGATGCCTAGGGTCAAGCCGGTGTGCCTTTAGCCCTGAATGAAGGCTAAGAGATCGGCATTGAGCTGGTCCTTATGGGTATCGGTGATCCCATGCGGCGCACCCGGATAGGTTTTCAGCACGGAGCCCGGAATGAGCGCCGCCGACGCCCGGCCCGCCGCGTCGATGGGCACAATCTGATCGTCTTCGCCGTGGATGATAAGCGTCGGCACGTCAAACTTCTTCAAATCCTCGCGGAAATCGGTTTCCGAGAAGGCTTTGATGCTGTCGTAAGTGTTTTTTATGGCCGCCCATCATGCCTTGCAGCCAGAAACTATCGATCATGCCCTGCGAGGCCACCGCGCCGGGGCGGTTGAAGCCGAAGAACGGCCCGCTCGCGACATCTTGATAGAGTTTGGAGCGGTCGGCGAGGCTGCCCGCGCGGATACCGTCGAACACTTCCAGCGGCAGCCCGCCCGGATTGGTATCGGTTTTCAGCATCAGCGGCGGCACCGCACTGACCAACACGGCTTTTGCCACCCGCGCCGTGCCATGACGGCCAATATAGCGCGCGACTTCGCCGCCGCCCGTGGAAAAGCCGATCAGAACCGCGTCTTTCAGGTCGAGATGTTCGATGAGCTGCGCCAAATCGTCGGCGTAATGGTCCATATCATTGCCGTCCCAGGGCTGGCTGGAGCGACCGTGACCGCGCCGGTCGTGGCCGATGGCGCGGTAGCCGTTGGACGCCAGGAAGAACATCTGCGCCTCCCAGCTATCGGAACAGAGCGGCCAGCCGTGGCTGAACACCACCGGCTGCCCGCTGCCCCAATCCTTGAAATAGAGTTCGACGCCATCCGTGGTGGTAAAGCTGCTCATAATCTAATTGCCTCATCGGTAAGGGGGGAAACGCGCACGGGGCCTCGTATCGGAAGTTCCCCACGCCCGTCTTGAACGATCAAACGGTTACGACGAATTGGCGTCGCCATTCACCCGGCGGCGTCCCGACCATTTGCCGAAACAGCCGGGTTAGATGCGGTTGATCGGCAAAACCACACTCTAAGGCCACCTCCGAAAGCGACCGATCCGTTGTGCGCAAAATCTGCTGAACGCGCGCAAGCCGCCGCTCTATCAGATAGGCGTGGGGGGAGTAGCCAAACGTATTTGCAAACACCTGGCTAAAATAATTAGTACTCAGACGGCAGATTTTTGCAAGATCGCAGACGCGGATGCGCGCTGTCATATTTTCGTCAATATAGTTATTAATCTGAATAACCTGCCACGGTAATAAAAATCCAATCTGCTTCTTAGGTATTCGCTTAAGCCAAGGTGCCGGAGCCATTCTAAAGCATTGGCGAACCGGCGTGTACTCCTGAACATAGTTTGACTTGATCCACATCGCGCGACACACTCATCCAAATTTCTCAGGAGTTTCGATCAAACACCCTCATTTTGCATCACAAAATCGGTGAAATCTTCAAGACCCTCCGCTCAAACCCCCGCATACCGACCCCCACGGGCGGCGCTCCCGCCCCTCCCCAATCGAAGGACATGATCTATGGCTCCCCAAGCGACCCCGACCCCCGGTGCAAAGCTGCTGACCCCCAAAGATCACACGCTGATTATGATCGATTTCCAGTCGCAAATGTCGTTTGCGACGAAATCCATCGATCCGGTCTCCTTACGCAATAACGCTGCGCTGGTGGCCAATGCCGCTGCGGGCTTCGGCGTTTCGACCATTCTCACCACGGTTGCCGAAAAAAGCTTCTCCGGCCCGATGTTCACCGAAGTGACCGACCCGTTCCCGGGGCAAGGCCTGCTCGACCGCACGTCGATGAACACCTGGGAAGATGCCGCCGTCATCGCCCAGGTGAATAAGATCGGCAAGGGCCGCATCGTGCTCGCCGGGCTGTGGACCAGCGTTTGCATCGTCGGCCCGGCGCTGTCGGCGCTCGATCAAGGCTTTGAAGTCTATGTGATCGCCGATGCCTGCGGCGACGTTTCGACCGAAGCCCATGAAGTCGCGCTTCAGCGCATGATCCAAGCAGGCGCGCGCCCGATGACCGCCCTGCAATATATGCTGGAGCTTCAGCGCGACTGGGCGCGCACCGAAACTTACGAACTCACAACGGGCATCGCCAAGAAATACGGCGGGGCGTATGGCCTCGGCATTATCTACGCAAAATCGATGTTCGGTGCCTCCGAAGCCCATTAATCGACGCGATGGCTGCCGGGTTTCATCCCGGCAGCGCATTTTAGGGGGCATGCGATGAAGCCTTATTTGCTCTCGCTCGGGGTCGGTCTGTTGATCGGCGTCATTTACAGTCTTCTTAATGTCCGCTCTCCCGCCCCGCCGATCATTGCCTTGATCGGCCTGATGGGCATTCTGGTCGGCGAGCAGATTGTTCCTGTCGGCAAGCACCTGTTGGAAGGCGCGGGTTTTTCCGCCGCCGTCGAAACCAGCCAATGCAAAGATCATATCCTCGGTGCCTTGCCGGGCCGGGATACGCAGCCGTGCCAGCCTTCCAAAGACGCATCGGAGACCCCGTCATGACGCCCGATCTCATTCTCTATCGCGGCCAGTTCACCACGCTCGATAAGAGCAACCCAGTCGCGAGCGCCGTTGCGATTAAGGACGGGAAGTTTCAAGCCGTGGGCCGGGAAGAAGAGATTCTACCGCTCGCCGGGCCGGAAACCCGAAAGATTGACCTCAAAGGCCGCCGCGTGCTGCCGGGGCTGATCGATAATCACCTGCACATCATTCGCGGCGGGTTGAACTTCAATCTCGAACTGCGCTGGGACGGCGTGCGCTCGCTGGCCGACGCGATGGAAATGCTGAAGCAGCAGGTGGCGATTACGCCACCGCCGCAGTGGGTCCGCGTCGTCGGCGGCTTCACCGAGCATCAGTTCGCCGAAAAAACGCCTGCCGACGCTGGCGGAAATCAACGCGGTTGCCCCCGATACGCCCGTCTTTTTGCTACATCTCTATGATCGTGCGCTTCTGAATGGCGCGGCCTTACGCGCGGTCGGCTATACGAAGGACACGCCGAACCCGCCGGGCGGCGAGATCACCCGCGATGCGGCGGGCAATCCCATCGGCCTGCTGCTGGCGAAACCCAATGCGGGCATTCTCTATGCGACGCTGGCCAAAGGCCCGAAGCTGCCCTTCGAGTATCAGGTGAATTCCACCCGCCATTTCATGCGCGAACTGAACCGCTTGGGCGTCACCGGCGCGCTCGATGCGGGCGGAGGATTTCAGAATTACCCGGACGATTACGCCGTCATCCAGAAGCTCGCCGACGAAAACCTGCTGACCATCCGCCTCGCCTATAATCTCTTCACCCAGAAGCCAAAGGGCGAGAAGGAGGATTTCCTCAATTGGGCGAAAACCTCCACCTATAAGCAGGGCACCGACTATTTCCGCCACAATGGCGCGGGCGAAATGCTGGTCTTCTCCGCCGCTGATTTTGAAGATTTCCGCGAGCCGCGCCCGGAGATGGGGCCGGAAATGGAAGGCGATTTGGACGGCGTCGTCCGCATCCTCGCCGAAAACCGCTGGCCCTGGCGCATGCACGCAACCTACGATGAGACCATTGCCCGCGCATTGGATGTGTTCGAAACGGTCAATCAAGACGTACCGCTCGCGAGTCTGAACTGGTTCTTCGACCACGCCGAAACCATTTCCGAGAAATCCATCGACCGGATCGCCGCCCTCGGCGGCGGTATCGCCGTGCAGCACCGCATGGCCTATCAGGGCGAATATTTCGTCGAGCGCTACGGCCTAGGCGCGGCGGAAGCCACCCCACCGGTGAAGAAGATTCTGGAAAAGGGCGTGAAAGTTTCTGCCGGGACCGACGCGACGCGCGTTGCCTCCTATAATCCTTGGGTATCGTTGGCGTGGCTGATTACCGGCAAAACCGTCGGCGGCCTGCGGCTCTACCCCCAGCATAATTGCCTGGACCGCGAAACCGCCCTGCGGATGTGGACCGAAAACGTCACCTGGTTCTCGAATGAAGTGGGCAAGAAGGGCCGCATCGAAGCCGGGCAGTTCGCCGATCTGATCGTCCCGGACCGCGATTTCTTCGCCTGCCCGGAAAGCGAGATTGCCGATACCACGGCCCTGCTGACGATGGTCGCCGGGCGCGTGGTCTATGGCGCGGGCGAATTTTCGTCCCTCGACGAGGCCGCGCCGCCGCCCGCCATGCCCGATTGGTCGCCCGTGCGCCGCTATGGCGGGTTCGCTGCCTGGGGGATCGAGCCGGGCGCACAAGCTCAAGCGCAGCGAGCCGTCGAAGCAAGCTGCGCCTGCGCCAATGATTGCAACGTTCACGGCCATCGCCACGCGACCGCTTGGTCGGCGAAACTGCCGATTGCCGATCTGAAAAGCTTTTGGGGGGCGCTGGGGTGCGCCTGCTGGGCGGTTTAGATGGGAGCGCGTATCCTCGCCAAACCCTTTATCCGCTGGATCGCCCTCCTCGGCCTCTGCGCCGCCTATCTGCAAGGCGGGATCAATAAGGCGCTGGATTTCCCGTCCGCTCTGGGGGAGATGCAGCACTTCGGCCTCACCCCCGCCGCGCCCTTCGCGGTGGCGGTGATCGGGCTCGAACTCGGCGCGTCGCTGCTCATCCTCACCGGCTTTTACCGCTGGCTGGGGGCGCTGGGGTTGGCAGGCTTCACGCTGATGGCGACCTTTCTCGCCAACCGCTATTGGGAGGCGGCGCTCCCGGAGCGCTTCATGCTCGCCAATAGTTTTTACGAGCACCTCGGCCTTGTCGGCGGCTTTTTACTGGTGGCCTGGATCGATCTGAAAGAGCCGCACCTATGACCAAAGCCGCCCCCGGTGCCTTCGCGCCCCTAAAACATCGGATTTTCGCCGTCCTTTGGGCCGCGACGGTGCTGGGGAATATCGGCAGTTTCATGCGCGATGTGGCGAGTTCCTGGCTGGTGACGGACCTCTCAGCTTCCCCCGCCGCCGTGGCGCTGATGCAGGCGGCGGCGACCCTGCCGGGGTTTCTGTTGGCGATTCCGGCCGGGGTTCTGTCGGACATTCTCGACCGGCGCAAGTTTCTGATTGTCGTGCAGCTTTTCTTAGGCTGCGTCAGCCTCTCGCTGGTGCTGCTGGCCTCCAGCGGGGCGCTGACGGTGAGTTCCTTGATCGGCCTTACCTTCTTAGGCGGGCTCGGCGCGGCCTTGATGGGGCCGGTCTGGCAATCCATCGTGCCGGAACTGGTGCCCCGCGCCGATTTGAAAAGCGCGGTGGCGCTCAATTCCCTCGGCATCAATATTTCGCGCTCCATCGGCCCGGCGGTTGGCGGCTTGCTGCTGGCGAGCTTCGGCGCCTCCGTTACCTATAGCGTCGATGTCGCGAGTTATATTCTGGTTATCGCCGCGCTGATCTGGTGGCAGCGCGCCCCCCATGCCGACGATGCCCTGTCCGAAGGCTTCTTCGGGGCGTTTCGAGCCGGGTTGCGCTACGCGAGAGCGAGCCGCGAGCTGCATATTGTGCTGTTCCGCGCCTTCCTGTTTTTCGCCTTCGGCAGCGCGGTTTGGGCGATGCTACCCTTGATCGCGCGCAATCTGTTGGGCGGGGACGCAAGCTTTTACGGGATCATGCTGGGGGCGGTCGGGCGCGGGCGCGATTATGGGGGCGCTGCTGCTGCCGCGCTTGCGCGGGCTGCTCTCGACCGATGGGCTCGTGCTGACCGCCGCCTTAGTTGCCGTCGCGGCGATGATCGGCCTCTCCTTCGCGCCGCCGAAAACCGTGGCGCTGCCGATCCTGCTCGCCCTCGGCGCGGCCTGGATCGTGGCGCTGACCACGCTGAACGGCACCGCGCAGGCGATTTTGCCGAACTGGGTGCGCGGGCGGGCGCTCGCCGTCTATCTCACCGTCTTCAATGGCGCGATGACGGGGGGAAGCCTTGGGTGGGGCTTGATCGCCCAGGAACTCGGCGTGCCGCTGACGCTGCAAATCTGCGCGGGGGCGTTTGCCGTGGTCGCCCTCCTGTGCCACCGCGTCGCGCTGCCCACGGGCGAGGCCGATCTCATTCCCTCGAACCATTGGCCGGAGCCTTTGGTTCACGCCGAGGTCGGCCCTGATCGCGGCCCGGTGTTGATCCTCATCGAATACCACATTCGCCCCGAAGACCGTGCGGCCTTCCACCGCGTGCTAAAACGCCTCTCGGCCGAGCGGCGGCGCGACGGCGCCTATGGCTGGGGCGTGACCGAGGATTCCGCCGATCCCGAGCGGATCGTCGAATGGTTCATGGTCGAATCCTGGGCCGAGCATTTGCGCCAGCATCGGCGGGTTTCCAAGGCCGACGCCGATTTGCAGACGGAAGTGCTGGCCTTCCACCAGGGCGCGGCGCGACCAACGGTGCAACATCTGCTGACATTACCGATTTGAAATAATCTTACCTAACGCCCTATCCGCTCTATAAAGGGAAAAATACTCAGACATAAAAGCAAGAATTACCCTACGATCTCTATGCAAAATTGATGCCTGTATAGATCCATCTCCAGTACGCGTAGGGTTATAAGATCCTACCCAAACCGCTTTTGGAATAATAACCCTTTCAAAATCACCACCTAACTCCTCTGCAAGAATCTCACGGACATTGCAGAA
>NZ_LAJY01000170.1 GCF_000963705.1 Elstera litoralis
TTGGGTTGCATCATTCATAAAAAAAGCTCCTTCGTTCCGAAAACTATCGGAGACAATGTGCTATTCAGTCTAATGCTCAGAATCGAGCGGTCTATTCGACTGGGTTATAAGGGGATGCCATGAACCTCCGGCAGATCGAAGTTTTTCACGCGCTGATGACCAATGGCACCACGTCCCGTGCGGCGGAGGTGCTGCGCATCTCGCAACCCGCCGTCAGCAAGGCCGTACAGGAATTGGAGCGGCAAGTTGGTTTCAGCCTTTTCCATCGCCTGAAGGGGCGACTGGTGGCAACCGCCGAGGGGCGGCTGTTTTTTCGCGAAGTGGAAGGTGCCTTTATCGGCCTGACACAGTTGCGCGCTGCCGCCGCCCGAATTCGCGATTTTGGCTCGGGCGAGTTGCGGTTGGTCAGCCTGTCGGCCCTCAGCACCAATATTGTGCCGAAAGCGCTGCATGCCTTCCAACGTCGGCACCCGAACGTGCGCATCACGTTTCAAGCGCGCATGTCGTCGGTGGTGAAGGAATTGGTGGCATCCGGGCAGTTCGACTTGGGCCTTGCCGCCGATGAAATCGATGTGACCGGGGTGGATGCGAGTTTGTTCAGCTACCGTCGCCTCGTGGTGGCGCTGCCGGGGGATCATCCGTTAATCGCAACCGCTATTGTGCACCCGGAAGATCTCGACGGCCAACCCTTCATCGCCCTCGCACCCGAGGATACGTCGCGCCATAAGCTCGAGCGGCTGTTTGAGCAGCGGAACGTCCACCCGCGGATCGTGCTGGAAACCCCTTATTCGACAACCGTTTGCGCGATGGTCCAGGCGGGTATGGGAGTGGGAATCGTCCATCCACTGACTGCCGAACCCTATGAGGGTCGCAATCTCGTGGTGCGTCCGTTCGAACCGGCCATCCATTCGCGCACGCTGCTGTTGCTGCCCCCCGACCGACCGCCATCGCGCATCGTCGCCGACTGCATTGACGAGTTGCGTCGGTTTGCCCAGGTCGTGCCGGAGGAATGACGAGGTTTCAGACGATCTGGTGTCTGTTCAGCGTTAACCTCGTCATTGGCGCGTGAAGAGCCCCTAGAATTTGACGTCCACACGGGCTTCCAGAGAGACCTGATCCAAGTTCCGCAGGCGGTTGATCCGGCCTCGGCAAGGTCGGTGGTGGTTGCATAGGCCAGACCGTGCCGGGACTCCTTGCGCACCCAGACGAGGGCTTCGGTCGGTCGCGGTTAGTTGCTCGACCAGAGCGGGAGCGTCTTCAAGGGCCTGCCAATAGGCATCCTGAATGTGGCCGCCAGAATCGTCAATCCGCCCGAACACCACGGCATGAGTATCGATGAAGCGCAGCAGCCGTTGCGCCGCCGTCCACGGGCTGAGGTCCCCCAATTCCAGGGGCTATTCATCCTACTTCCAGGCCGATCATGTGAAAAAAGGTGCCTGATACTTGCGCGCGCCGGCTCCCTGTGGGCTGGGGGGCGCTGCCATAGGCATCAGTGGTTTCAGCGAAAGCGGCGTCAGCGCCGGGATCGATGATCGTGGCGTAGTGAAATTCATGCCCCGTTAGCCGTGTTCCGGCTTTACCGAATGGACCGTCGCTCAAAAGCCGGGCGCGCCGATAACCGAGGTTCAAGCTCCGAGTGGCGAAGGAGGTGGTGAGCCCCAACAATCCTGCCATCGGATACGAAACCCCTGCTGCATCGATCAGGCTTCCCCCAGCACCATATATCCCCCGCATTCACCGTGAACGGGCTTGGTTGCGGCAAAACGCCGGAGCCCCTCTTGAAAATGAGTGGCGGCGGCGAGACGCGCAGCGTGAAGTTCGGGATAGCCGCCGGGCAGCCAAACCATATCGCAAGTCGCATCGGGAGCCGCGTCGGCCAGGGGCGAGAAAGGATAAATCTCCGCTCCCTGTGCCCGCCATAGGCTCAGCAGATGCGGATAGACAAAGGAAAAAGCTGCATCCTGCGCTAAGGCAATGCGCTGGGCAGGCGGCGCTAAGAAAACCGCTCCGTCTGTTTGAGGAAGCTGGGTGGGCGTGGCAAGGGCGCGCAGGGCGGCAAGATCGAGATGCGCGCTGACGAAATCCGCGAGCGCGTCCAACCGTTCACGCAACTGCTCGGTTTCGCCCGCTTGAACCAGTCCTAAGTGCCGTTCGGGCAGCGCGACCGCTGCGGTACGGGGCAGGGCGCCGAGCACCGGGATGCCGAGGGGCGCCATCGCGGCCCGAATCAGGCGCTCGTGGCGGGGACTGCCGACGCGGTTGAGCACCACCGCAGCAATCCGAAGTCGGGGGTCAAAAGCGGCAAACCCGGCGAGGATCGCTGCGGCCGACTGTGATTGCCCGCTAACGTCCAGCACGAGAATGATTGGCCAGCCGAGGGCGACGGCGGTATCTGCAGTCGAACCCGAGCGGCCTGGTTCCGCAGGGACGCCGTCGAACAACCCCATCAAGCCCTCGCCAATAGCAATATCGGCCCCGCCGATAGCCCGATGGGTGAGGGCTTGGAGCTGCGCCGGGTCCATCGCCCAACTATCGAGGTTGACGCCGGGACGCCCACAGGCGGCTGCGTGGAAGGCTGGATCAATGTAATCGGGGCCGCATTTGACCGGAGCGACGCGCAGACCGCTGCGGGTAAAGGCCCGCATCACACCGAGGCTCAGAGTGGTTTTACCGCCGCCGGAGCGGGGGGCGGCGATCATGAGGCCGGGGGGGAGCATTAGCGCTGTTGCCACGGCAATAGATCGGCGCGCAAGCTGACAATATTGCCAATAACGATGATTGCCGGTGCGGCAACAGCCGCTGCGGCTGAAGCGGCGACAATGTTTTCCAGCGTGGACTCCAGCGTTGCTTGCTCGGGAAGGGTGGCGTTGGTGACAATGGCGACCGGCGTCGTGGGGGCGCGCCCGGCGGCAATCAGTTTGGCCGCAATGGGCGCAAGATTGGTGAGCCCCATATAGAGAACGATCGGCGCGTCGACGGAGCCTAAGGTCGCCCAATCCAGCCCCCCATCGGCCTCGGCGGCCAAATGGCCGGTAGCGAAGATAAGCGCTTGATTCGTGTCGCGCGTCGTCGCCGGAATTCCGGCATAGGCGAGACCTGCAAGGCCTGCGGTAACGCCGGGGATAATCCGAAACGGCACCCCCGCCTGCGCCAGGCTTTCGCCTCCTCGCCGCCGCGCCCGAAGACGAAAGGGTCGCCGCCCTTCAAGCGCACGATCTTTTTCCCCTCAGCGGCAAGGGCAATCAGCCGTTGGGTGATGTCGGCCTGTTGGGGCGAGGGTTTCCCGCCGCGCTTTCCGGCATAGTCGCGGGCGGTCGTCGGGGGAATCAGGGCCAGAATGCCGGGGGAGACCAACGCGTCATAGACGATGACATCGGCTGATTTCAGGGCATGCAGGGCGTGCAGCGTCAACAGGCCCGGATCGCCCGGCCCGGCCCCAACCAACCAAACCGAGCCTGGAGTGAAGTCGGGCGCGTCAACCATACAAAGAGTCTCTTTCCTCAAATAACCGAAGGGCGCTATGCCTAAGCCTATGACGGCACCCCCCTCTATTCCCCTGCGGACCGGCTGGACGACCGGGGCCTGCGCCACGGCTGCCACCCGCGCGGCCTTCGAGGGATTGATAACGGGCGAGGCCCCCGACCCGGTTACGATCACGCTGGCCGGGGGGCAAACGCCCGCTTTCGCGCTGGCCTTTGCGGAGGCGGTTGGCGGGGATGCGTGGCGCGTCGGGATTGTGAAGGATGCGGGGGACGATCCCGATGTGACCCACGGGGCTTTGATTGTCGCGACGGTGCGCCGCTTGCCGCTCGGCGCTGGCATTCGATTTTTCGCGGGGCCAGGAGTGGGCACCGTTACGCGCGCCGGGCTGCCTTTGCCGCCGGGGGAGCCCGCCATCAACCCCGTGCCGCGCGCCATGATGGTGGCGGCGGTAGAAGCCTGCGCCGCCCGCCTGCGTGTGCCCGCCGATCTTGCGATCGAAATCTCGATTCCCAACGGCGAAAAACTCGCTTTGCGGACCATGAACGGGCGGCTCGGGATTCTTGGCGGTCTGTCGGTTCTGGGGACGACGGGGATTGTTATTCCCTATTCCTGTTCGGCTTGGATTCACGCCATTCATCGCGGGGTCGATGTCGCACGGGCGGCGGGGCTCGATCATCTTATCGGGGCGACCGGCGCAACGTCGGAGGCGGCGGCTCAGGCCTATCATGGGTTGCCGGAGATCGCCTTGATCGATATGGGGGATTTCGTCGGCGGCTTGCTGAAATACCTCCGGCAGCATCCGGTGCCGAAACTCACTCTTGCTGGCGGTTTCGGGAAGATGACCAAGCTCGCGCAAGGCTTGCTCGATCTGCACTCCAAGCGCGGGGCGGTCGATCTGACTTGGCTCGCGGCGCAACTTCCCGACGCGTCCAGCGATTTGCGCCGGGCGATTGAAACGGCCAATAGCGCCCTCGAAGCCTATCAGCTTGCCCTGGCCGAAGGCATTGATCTGCCGTTGCGGGTGGCGCAGGTGGCCTGGGCGGTGGCCGCCCCGGTGCTGCGCGGGCAGGGGGAGGCTTTGGAGATTCTCATTGTGGACCGGCAAGGTGCCATTGTCGCCGGAACGGGGCTGCGACCGTTGCATTAGGCCCCCCGCTCGGGCCGAAAGCGGCGTTGATACTCGGCATCATATAGGGCGCTGGGGCGGAAATCCTCGGCGGCTAAGGCGGGACCGATGAGGATCAGCGCCGTGCGTTCCATCGGGGATACGGCCATCTCTGCCAGAATCGTCGCAAGCGTGCCGCGCAGGATCCGCTCATCGGGCCAGGAGGCGCGAAACACGAGGGCGATAGGGCAGGCAGGGCCATAGAAGGGTGTTAACTCCGCAACCACTTGATCCAGAACATGTATCGACAGATGCAGCGCCAGCGTCGCGCCGGTTTTGGCGAAATTAGCGAGGCTTTCCCCCGGCGGCATCGCCGACGCCCGCCCGGAGGTGCGCGTCAAGACAAGCGATTGTGCCACTTCCGGCAAGGTTAGTTCGCGCTTCAGGGCTGCTGCTGCCGCCGCGAAGGCCGGAACCCCCGGTGTAACGGTATAGGGGATCGTTAGGGCATCGAGCGCGCGCAATTGCTCGCCCATCGCGCTCCAGACCGAGAGATCGCCGGAATGCAGCCGGGCTACATCGCGCCTCTGGTCGGTCGCTATACGGCATTCGGCGACAATGGCGGCAAGGTCGAGGGGCGCGGTATTCACGATCCTTGCCCCCGGCGGGCAGTAGGCCAGCAGCGCTTCGGGCACCAGCGAACCCGCGTAGAGGCAGACTGGGCAGCGCGCCAGAAGGTCGCGCCCGCGCACAGTAATCAGGTCGGGAGCCCCCGGACCCGCCCCGATGAAATGCACCGTCATAAAACTCTCCCTGTAATCGCACAACTCACCCCGTCCGCCGTGATTCGGGGCAGTAAAAGCCGCCCGCGCGGGCCGACTGCCGCTAGGGCGGCGGCTTCAGCATGGCTGGCAAAGCCGGTAAGCGCTTCGACCTTGGCCGAGCGGGTTAGAATACGCCCCTGTTCGGCTGCCAGCGCGTCTGGGCCGATGAATTCCAAGGGAAATCCGAGGGTTTGCGCGGCCACGATCAACCCCGGCTCGGTCTGCTTACGGGTGCTGCTCGCCAAGACCAAGGCCCCACCGCTCACCGGAAGCTGGGCGAGCGCTTCCCGAATCAGGGCGAGGATGGCGGCGGCGGGGCGTCCCGCGCGGCAACCGATACCGATAGCGCGCATCATGATGGTTTCTCGAACCGCCATTGCAACTGCGGGCGGGCGGGCTCCCACCCGGTATAGCCGCCCAAAGCTCCGGCCTTGGCGAGCTGAATTTGCATTAACTCGCCGCCGTGGCTGCCGTGAAGGGCAATCATCGCCGCTTGGCTTTCAAGCGTTACTGCATTCACAACTAAGCGGCGGCCGGGTGGAAGGGCTTCGAGCGCGGCGGCAATTACCTCCGGTCCGCCGCCGCCGACGAAAATCGCGTCGGGCGGGGGGAGGTCAGCGAAGGCCTTCGGGGCTTTATCGACGATTACGCGCAGGTCGGGAAACGCCAAAACTCAGAGCATTCTGGGCGATGGTCGCGGCCCGGTCGGTGCGTGGCTCCACGGCGATGGCGATGGCGTTCGGGGCGGCCAGCATCCATTCGATCCCGACCGATCCCGACCCGGCCCCGACATCCCACAGCAGCGCGCCCGGCGTTGGCGCGAGGGCAGAGAGCGTGAGGGCTCGAATCTCGCGCTTGGTAATCTGTCCATCGTGCTGAAACCACGCGTCGGGCAAACCGGGGCTACGCGGGAGGATCCGTGTCCCTGCCTCGGCGATCACGTCCAATGCGATCAGGTTCAGCGCGTCGGCGGGGGCCGCAGGAACGGTCGCGGCGCGATAGGCCGTGATCCGCTCGCGCGGGCCACCGAGGGCCTCCATAATCCAAAAGCGCGAGGGGCCGAAGCCGCGTTGGGTGAGCAGATCGGCTAGGCTCTTCGGCGTGCTCCCATCCCACGATAAAATCAGCAGCCGGGCGTGGGGGTGAGGTGCGGAATAATCCGCTCCAACGGGCGACCGTGCAGTGTGACGGCGGTGCAATCCTGCTGCGACCAACCCAAGCGCGCGGCGGCGAGGCTGAGGGAGGAGGGCGCCGGAACCGTCTGATACTCGCCGGGCGTAAGATGCTCCGCTAAGAGGCTGCCAACGCCGAAATAAAACGGGTCGCCCGAGGCGAGTACGCAAACCCGTTCGCCGCGCTGGGCTAAAAGGGCGGGAATCGCGTCGCTGAACGGGCGCGGCCACGGGGTTTTAACCGCTGAATGGTCGGGCACCATCGCCAGATGCCGCGCGCCGCCCCAAATCCAATCGGCCTGCGCCAAGAGGTGCCGGGCTGACGCCGATAAACCCTCTTGGCCGTCTTCGCCAATGCCGATAAGGGAGAGCCAGGGGCGCGGGACGGGCGCGTCCTCAACCATAGGAGGCCTCCTGAGGATGCGAATTTTGGTTCTGGGCGGCACGACCGAGGCAACGGCTCTGGCCGCGCGCCTGAGGGAATCCTCCGGCTATGCGTCGATCCTGTCGCTCGCCGGGCGCACCCGCGCGCCCGATCTGCCGCTGGGACTGCCGCACCGGATCGGCGGTTTCGGCGGTATTGCCGGGCTCACGGCCTATCTGCGCGCCGAGGCGATTGCGGCGGTGATCGATGCCACCCATCCTTTCGCCGATCAAATGCCCGGCACGCGGTGGCGGCGTGCAAAGCCTGCGCAATCCCCCTGGCACGCTTCACCCGCCCGCCCTGGACGCGCATTGCGGGCGATGATTGGCAGGAGGTACCGAGTGCGCCGAGGCCGCCGCCGCGCTGGGTGCCGAACCGCGCCGGGTTTTCCTCACCATTGGCCGCTTGCAGCTCGCCGCCTTCGCCGCCGCGCCCCAGCATGCCTACCTGATCCGCTGTATCGACCCGCCCGAACCGATACCCGATCTGCCGCACTCCCGGTTGCTGCTGGCGCGCGGACCCTATACGGAGGCGGCGGAAGCCGATCTGCTCCAACGGGAGCGGATCGCGCTTCTGGTCAGCAAGAACAGCGGCGGCAGCGCCACCTATGGGAAAATTGCTGCCGCCCGGCAGCTTGGGCTGAAGATCATCATGATTGCCCCGCCGCCTGCGCCCGGTCTGGCACCGATCTTCGAGGTTTCGGCGGTTCTGGATTGGCTGGAGGCTCATCGCGCCGCCTCGCCATAGTGCCGGGGCGTGTAGAGCCACGCGCCGCCGCCGGGCCGGTCGAGACGGCGGGTTTCGCTGGAGCCGATCAGCACCAAGGTCGCCATATCGACGCGGGAAAGGTCGGCTTCGCCCAAGGTGGTGAGGTGTAGGCTTTCGTCCGCCCGCCCGACGGCGCGGGCGAAGGCGACCGGCGTCGCGGCGGCCTTATGGGCGCGCAGCACGTCGAAAGCGGCGCGAATGCCTCGGACCGGGCTTTGGAGGCAGGATTATAGAGCGCGATAACGAAATCGCCCGCCGCCGCCGCTGCCAGCCGCCGCGCGATGATCGACCAGGGTTTGAGGTTATCGGAGAGCGAAATGACGCAAAAATCATGGCCCAGGGGCGCTCCCAACCGTGCGGCGGCGGCCTGCATTGCCGAAATGCCGGGATGAACCGAAATATCGAGGGTCCGCCAAAACTCAGGCCCTATGCTCACGGCTTCGAAAACGGCGGAAGCATCGCGAAAATCCCCGGATCACCGCCCGAGACGATCACCACCTGCCGCCCGGCTGCCGCCAGGGCAAGCCCCTGCTGCGCCCGCGCGATTTCGACCCGATTATCGCTGCTATGAAGTGTTTGATCCGCCCGCACTGTCAGCCGCGCTACATAAGGGGCATAGCCGATAAGATCGGTCGCGGCGGTTGTTAAGGCGCTCGCTTCGGGGGTGATCCAGTCGGCGGCACCGGGGCCAAGTCCGATAATCCGCAGGCTGCCGGGGGGCGAAACGCTCATGGCCGTCGCCCTTCTCCCGGCACGAGAATCATCGAAAAATACGGCGCGGTATCGTCGGTCTTCGCCGCGAGGGGGAGGATTTTTTCCCCCGGCATGGTGCCGCGTTCGACGTAGATTGCCCGCGCCAGCAATCCGGCAGCGGTCAGCGCGGCACGGATTTTCGGCAGATTGCGGCCCACCTTCATAATCACAGCGGCGTCGCCGAGACGCAGCTTTTCGGTGAGATCGGCTTCGGGCAAGGTTCCGGCGAGAACGCTCAGCCCATCGTCGCCCCAGGTCATTGGAACCCCTGCGGCCGCCCAGCAGCCCGACATGCCGGTGACGCCGGGAATGATTTGGGTCGGAAAGCGCTCTTTTAGCCGAATGTAGAGGTGCATGAAGGAGCCATAGAAAAGCGGATCGCCCTCGGCCACGAGCGCCACGTCGCGCCCCGCGCTCAGATGGGTTGCCAAGGTCGCGGCGGACTCGGCATAGAATTCCCGGAGTTGGTCGCCATAGGCGGTCTCCGTGACGGGAATTTCCGTGGTCACAGGATAATAAAGCGGCACTTCGATCTGCCCCGCGTGCAGCCAACCGTCGAGAATTTGCCGCGCATTGCCCCGCCGTCCCTGCTTGGCAAAGAAACTAACGACGGGAACGCGCTGGAGCGTTTTCACGGCTTTCACGGTCAAAAGTTCGGGGTCGCCGGGGCCGAGGCCGATACCATATAAAGTCCCCGTCATTCGGCGGTACTCGCGAGGGCATTGACGGTCGCGGCCGCCATCGCGCTACCGCCGCGCCGTCCGCGCACGACGAGGGCCGGAAGATCAGGCGTTGCTAGCAGGGCTTCCTTGGATTCGACCGCGCCGATGAACCCAACCGGCATACCGATGATGGCCGCCGGGCGGGGCGCGCCCGCCGCGATCATCTCCAGCAGGTAGAAGAGGGCTGTTGGGGCATTGCCGATGGCGACGACGGCCCCCGCCAGCGAGTCTCGCCACAGTTCCACGGCAGCGGCGCTGCGCGTGGTGCCGAGGCGGGCGGCGGCATCGGCAATCTGCGGCGCGTTCAAAGTGCAGATGACGGCGTTCTGCGCCGGTAAACGTGCGCGGGTAATGCCGTGGGCGACCATTTCCGCGTCGCAGAGAATCGGCTTGCCCGCCATCAGCGCGGCGCGCGCCGCTTGAACTGCGCCGGCGGTGAAGGCGAGGTCGGGAACAATATCGACCATCCCGCAAGCGTGGATAATTCGCACCGCCACGCTCTCATCGGGCCCTGTGAAGTGCGCAAGGTCGGCTTCCGCACGGATCCTCGCAAAGGATTGCCGGTAAATATCGGCTCCGTCACGGGTATAGTCAAAACGCGCAGTCATTCAAATACCTTTTGTTTTGAAAAACTTAGTAAGAAAGGTCTGGGCATCCGCAACGGTGAGCCCAAGGTGGTCGGGGGGGGCTGTGGCTGTATATCGCAGAACCACGTCGTATCTGCCTTCGCGCGCGACGAGGGTGATGGGTGCCGCGCGGGGATGGGCACAGCCTTTCGCGCAGCCCGAAACATGCAGGAGCGGTTTCTCATAGGGCGGTGGGGGTAAGCTGACGGCGAAATTGCGCGCATCCTCTTGCGATGGGCGGCTGGCGCGGTCGCAGGCGGGGGCACCGCTACAGGCGGCAATCGCCATAAGCGCGGCGTCGGGGTCCAGAATAAAACCGGCTTTGCTCAGGCCGGATGCGATGACGGCGGGGGCATCGGTCAAGGTCAGTGGCAGCACCAGGCTACGCCAGGGCGTTAAGCGAAACTCTTGCCCAGCTTGGGCTAAGCACCGCATCTGTTCGGCATGAAGTCGCCCAAAAGGAACCCCCGCCAGGATAAATGGCCCGACCGTGAGCGGCCAAATCCCGAGCCGTGGAAGCGGCGGCGCGGGTTCGGTTGTTTTTGCGATTTCGGTCGTTGCGAGACCGGCAGCCTGAAGAAAAGCGACCGGCCCAATCGATGCCAGCAGCGCCTTCATCCGCCCCCCCTCGGGCGTGAGGCGCAAAAAAGGTTTGGCTGAGCGTCTTCATCACCGGCAGGCAATCATCGGGATGGCAGGTGATGAGCCGATGGCCACCTGCAAAAACAGCCCAGCGCGGCCCCTCTGACGTGCGTTGAGCGCGGGCGTGCAGGTCGCTCGCGTCGGCGGGAAGCGGCAAAAGGCCACCTTCATCAATGCCAAAACCGAATTTTCCCGGCAGGGCGGCCAGCGTATCATCGTTCATCAGCCACGCTTCGAGTGCCGTATAGAGCGGGCGACTATCGAGTGCGGCGGTCGGGTCGATCCCGCAAAGGGGCGAGCGCAGAATGTTCCGCCGCGCTTCCTGAGCGATGCTTGTGTCGAGCAAACCAAGATCGGCTAATGCCGTTTGCAAAGGTTGAAACGTCTCTTCGCGCACGCCGCGCAGTTGCAAATTGGCGCGCGCGGTTAGATCGATCAGGCCATTACCGAAGCGGTCCGCCAAATCGGCAAGCGCGTAGGCCAGAGCCTGCGGGATGACCGGGCCGCGCGGGCGTATCCGCACAATGTAACCATCGCCACTCAGCATCGGGCGTAAAGCGCCAGGGCACCAGCCGCGCCGAAGCTCTTCCGCCATCATGCCCCCATCTCCGCCAAAAGCTCGCGCGCGGAATTGCGCCGGGGGGTCCAGAAACCGCGTGCATTGGCAAGGGTAAAGCGCGCGGCCAGCGCGGCGGCGGCGGCGGGGTTCGCGGCGCGAAGGAAGGCGCGCACATCGGCATTCGCAACAAGAGCCTCGAACGCCAGCTCGAACTGATGCGGGCGCACGCAGTCGGCTAGAACAGCAAAAGCGAAGAGATTATCGACGCTTTCGGCGATTTCTGCCGCGCCGCGATGGCCGTGGCGCATCTGGCCTGCCAACCAACGCGGGTTCGTCAATCGTCCGCGCACGACACGGGCAACCTCTTCGGCCAAGCTGCGCAACTTGATGTGCTCGGGCAGGCTGCTATCGAGATGATAGAGCGCAGCCCGCCCGCCCAGGGCGCTATTCGCGGCGGCAAACCCGCCCTCGTGATCGGCGAAAGCATCGGAGTCGAGCACGTCTTGCCCGGCCATATCCTGCGTGTGGACATAGGCGTCGGCAGTGCGGACTTGGACGGCGAAGCCGGTCGAGGGTCGAGGGGCGTCGGCATCATAGGCGTAGCCGGTTCCGGCAAGATAGCCTTGGCCGAGGCTCATTCGATCAGCCTCATCGTTGCCAATAAGGGCGCGCATTACCCCCGTCCCATAAGCGCCGGGGGCCGCGCCGAAGATGCGCGAGACCGGCGCGTCCGGCACCGTGCGGTGCTGGGCCGCCAATGGGTTCAGCGCATCCGCCTCGTCTAATGCAGCAACGGCGGCGACGATTTGGTTGAATAAGGCAATCTGTTGCGGAAAAACATCGCGGAACAGGCCGGAAATTCGCAAAGTGACATCGATGCGCGGGCGGTCCAACACGGCGTGGGGCAGAATAGTGAAGCCCGACACGCGTGCCGAACCTTCGTCCCACACCGGCGTTACGCCAAGCAGGGCGATGGCCTGGGCGAGATCTTCGCCGCCGGTGCGCATTGTGGCCGATCCCCAGAGGTCGAGCAGAATCCGCTGCGGCCAGTCGCCATGATCTTGCAGATAGCGCGCGACCAACTCGTTTGCCGCGCGTTGGCCTAAAACCCACGCCGTTCGCGTCGGCACATGGCGCGGATCGATCGTATAGAGGTTTCGTCCCGTCGGGAACACGTCTACCCGCCCGCGCGAGGGGGCACCCGCCGGGCCGGGGGGGATGAACCGCCCATCTAGCGCCGTCATCAGGGCGGCCATTTCGCGGGTTCCGCAGTCGGCAAGTTCGGGAAGCGCCGCTGCCGGCAGGCAGGCTTCCCACACGGCCACATCGGGCGTGCGGCCAAAGATATGCAAACCGTCGTTGATCCGCATTTCCTTGATGTCGCACAGATAATTATCGAGCTGGGCGAGGGCGGTTTGCGGGTCACAGGCCCGAGCCAACCCGCATTCATCGGCAATGCCCGAGGTCTGTGCGTTCGCCAAAATCGCTTCGGCCAGCAGGGCGGCGCGTCTTGGGTCGAGAGTAACGGCGGCGGCATATTCGTCCATTAAGGCTTCGATCGTGCGCAGAGCGTCGGTGCTTCCGGCGGTCGTGAGGGGCGGCGTGAGGTGGCCGAGGGTGACAGCGCTGGTTCGGCGCTTGGCTTGAGCGGCCTCACCGGGATTATTGACGATGAAGGGATAAATGACCGGCACCGGCCCCAAAAGCACCTGGGGGGCACAGGCGGGGCTGAGGCTGCCGCCTTACCGGGTAACCATTCCAACGTTCCGTGCGTGCCGAGGTGGAGCAGCGCATCGATGTCGACCGAATGGCGTAACCAAAGGTAGAAGGCGATATAGGCGTGGCTCGGCGGTTCGGCCCCGTCATGGTAGCTTTGCTTGCGCGTTTCCACGCGCCCGCGATCCGGCTGAAGCGCGATCACCAGGGCTCCGGCCCGAACGGTTTGAAAGCGGAAGGCGGTGTGCGGTGGTGGCCCCCAGGTTTCGAGAACCGCTTCCGTGAAGGCTTTCGGCAGGGCTTGGAAGAGGCGGTTATAAATTTCTGGCGCAAGCCCGGCCTCCCCCGCTTCTGCGGTCAAGCTGGCCATCAGCGTGTGGGAATCGGGCAGGGGCGGGATGCGATAACCGCCGTCGCGCAAAGCGTCGGCAATCGCAAGAAGGCTGGCGGGGGTATCGAGCCCGACGGCATAGGCTTCGCGCCCGCGCTTGCCAGGGTAATTCGAGAGAATACAGGCGATGCGCCGTTGTGCGCGCGGCTTTTGGGCTAAACGCGCCCAAGCGGCAGCAAGATCGGCCACTACGGCGATTTGATCGAGATCGGGGGTTTGAACGACGGGCGTGAATTCAAGCTCGGGCGCGGTGCGCGTCAGTGTTTTGAAGCCAATCACCGTCGTGCCGATACGCCCGTCGATTTCCGGAAGAACGATATTCATGGCGAGATCGGTGGCGCTCAGGCCGTTATTGCTTTCAGCCCAGGCCTCGCGGCTGCCGGTCGCGAGGATTACCTGAAAGACGGGTGCCCCTGCGCTGTCGAGCGGGCTGGAAAAGGCGGTGGCATTCAGAACGACCGTGGGGCTTCGGTCGGCGCAGCGAGCACGGATATAGTCGGCGGCGGTTGGCTCCTTCAGGCTGGCAACGAAATGACTATCGACGGCAAAGCCTCGGTCTGCTAGGGCGTCGGCCAAGGCGCAGATTGGTGCCGTATCGCCCGCCGCATACTGGGAGCGGTAAAAAACGAGGCTGGCACGGGGGGCGTCATCGCGCTTCGGGTGGCATGCTGCTTCGAACCGCCCGAAACTCGGTACGGGGGTCGGGGGCGGCAGCGGCGCGGTCTTGGCTTGTCCCTGCCGGGCGATCCAACGGAAGGCCGTGCGCAAATTCGCCTCGCCCCCTTCCTGGAACGCGCCCCACAGGTTTGCGAGATCGTCAGGCGCGACGGTCGAGAGGTCGGTAAGGCGCGGGTCGGCGTAACCATCTCCCGGTATCAGCGCGAGCGCGATGCCGGACAGCCGGGCCATTTGGCTGAGTTCTTCCGCCCCATAGCGCCAGTAATCGCGCCCACCGAGTAGACGGACCAGAATGAAGCGGGCTTTTTGGGCGGTTTTCTCGACATAGAGATCGACCGAATAGGGGTGCCGCAACTGCGCGAGTGAGGCCAAACGCGCCGATCCCAAAGCGGGATCGGCGGCTGCGTAGAGGCGGGCAACGGCGCTAAGGTCGCTATCCGAAAAAGACAGAAAGAGGATGTCCGCCGGGGACTGGTCTAAATCCACGGCGGTGTCGGTTTCGTCTAGGCTTCGGCTAACGACGTTCAGCAGATGCATCGGTTTAGCGCAGTGCTGCCGCGATGGCGGTTTGATCGAGCCCCTTTTGCCCGATGACGACAAGGCGGGTGCCGCGCGGCTCACCGGGGCGCCAAGCCCGGTCGAACCGTTGCTGGAAACGCGTGCCGACGCCCTGAACGAGCAGCCGCATCGGTTTTCCCGCTACCTCGGCAAAGCCTTTGATACGGATAATATCGAAAGCTTCCGCCACAGTGATTAAGCGCCCAATGAAGGCGGTTGGGTCGGCCAACGCAGGCAGGGTTAGAATAAAGCTATCGAAATCATCATGATCGTGCCCTTCCTCCCCGTCATGGTGCGACGGGCGGGCGGCGAGATCATCTTCCGCCGCCGCCGCCAGGCCAAGCAGCAGCCGAGGATCAATCCGCCCCTCCTGCGTGCAGAGGATTTTTACGGCCCGTGGAATGGTTTGGGTGATCGCTCCCGTTACCGCCGCTTGCTCCGCGTCGGTCATCAGATCGATTTTATTGAGCAGGATCAGATCGGCGCAGAGGAGTTGATCCTCATAGACCTCTTCCAATGGATTATCATGGTCCAGCGATGGGTCGGCGGCGCGCTGTTCGGCGAGTTTCAGCGGATCGTCGGCAAAGCGCCCATCGGCAACGGCGGCACCATCGATGACGGCGATAACGCCATCGACGGTCAAGCGCGTGCGCAGGCCGGGCCAGTCGAAGGCTTTTACGAGGGGTTTTGGCAAGGCTAAGCCGGAGGTTTCGATGATAATATGCTCGGGCTTAGTGTCCCGCCCCAGCAAAGCTTCGATGGCCGGAACGAAATCATCGGCGACGGTGCAGCATAGGCAGCCATTGGCAAGCTCGACGATATTTTCCTCCGGGCAGGTCTCGATCCCGCAGCCTTTGAGGATTTCAGCATCGATGCCGAGATCGCCGAACTCATTGATGATGAGGGCCAAGCGCCGCCCTTGGGCATTATCGAGAATATGCCGGATCAGCGTGGTTTTTCCTGCCCCGAGAAAGCCGGTAATGATGGTAACGGGGATTTTGCCGGGCGGCAGGGAAGATACGGAAGATTGAGACATTGTGAGTTGGCATCGCAGATAGAAACCGGGTGCCAAAAGCCGCGCGAATGGGGCAAAGCCCACACGCTCATGAGAGAGAAAAATCCTCTCAAGCTTACGACGAAGACACCCCGCTTCGCGCAAACGGCAGCTTCGACGGCAGGTCTCCTGGCTCACGGGTCAAGGCCTGTTCTTCGCCTTCCCAGAACATCGCTTTTGGCGGCTCCAGTGGCATTCTGAAAAACAGGCTCGCCGCTTACAGTTGCGGGGGCAGCTTGGGAGTTGGGATTTTAAGCCCTCACCCCTATTCCCTATTGTGCGATACTCATCACACCGTCTTAGGCTAAGAAGTGACACCCACTCCCCCGCTTGTCAAACGCTTGCTGAAGAAAAGGACTCCAGGATGTTACCGGAG
>NZ_LAJY01000171.1 GCF_000963705.1 Elstera litoralis
TATTTGAAGGATGCTATTGTTTGACTAAACGGTCAAGCAAAAACTTGACCATTTAGTCAGGATCTAGAAACTTAAGCCGAGGCTGCTTCGACCATTGCATGCAACAGTACATTGCAGCCCGCCGCACAGTCGCTCGCCGTGGCATTTTCCACTTCATTATGGCTAATGCCGTCTTCGCAGGGGATGAAGATCATCCCCGTGGGCGCGACGCGGTTGATGTAGCAGGCGTCGTGCCCGGCACCGCTGACGATTTCCATATGGGAGAAACCGAGGCGTTTGGTGGCATTGCGCACCGCGCCGACGCATTTTTCGTGAAAAGTCACGACCGGCGAGTGCCAAATCTGCACGAGATCGACCGTCAACCCATGCTCGGCGGCGATTTTAGCGACCGAGGCGCGCATTTCCGCGTCCATCGCCGTTAAGGCATCTTCGTTCGGATTGCGGAAATCGATGGTGAAGAACACTTTGCCGGGAATCGTATTGCGCGAGTTCGGCGTGACGTTGAGCAAGCCCACCGTCGCCCGCCCGAACGGCTTATGGGCAAGGCCGATGCGGTTGACGTCGACCACCATTTTCGCCGCGCCCACCAGCGCATCGTGCCGAATTTCCATCGGCGTCGGCCCGGCGTGGGCCTCCTGGCCGGTCAAGGTGACTTCGTACCAGCGCTGTCCCTGCGCGTGGGTGACGACGCCAATCGTCTTGGTTTCGGCTTCCAGAATCGGGCCTTGCTCGATATGGGCTTCGAAATAAGCCCCCACCGGACGCCCGCCGACGGGCAAATCGCCCGCATAGCCGATGCGCTGCAACTCTTCGCCCATCGTTTTACCGTCGAGATCGGCGCGCGACAGGCCGTAGTCCAAATCGAACACGCCCGCAAACACGCCCGAGGCCACCATAGCGGGGGCGAAACGGCTGCCTTCCTCGTTGGTCCAGACCGCGACTTCCACAGGGGCATCGGTTTCGATGCCAAAATCGTTCAAGGTGCGGACGACTTCGAGCCCGGCGAGCACGCCATAGACGCCATCGAACTTACCGCCTGTCGGCTGGCTATCCAAATGGCTGCCGGTCATCACCGGCGGCAGAGCATTATTCTTCCCCGGACGGCGGGCGAAGATATTGCCCATTTTATCGACGGAGAGGGTGCAGCCCGCTTCCCGGCACCATTTTGCGAAAAGATCGCGGCCGTCGCGGTCGAGATCGGTCAGGGCCAAGCGGCAAACGCCGCCCTTCTCCGTCGCGCCGATTTTGGCCATCTCCATCAGGCTTTGCCAAAGGCGGCCCTCGTTGACCGCCATGTTCGACCGATCTTTTGCACTGTCTGCCACGGGCCTGCTCCCTGCCGTAATCCCAAACCTGCGGAAGGGGGCAGTCGGGCAAGCCTGCCCGTTCGGGGCGATGCCCCGCTGTCCTACTCCCGCTCGAAACCCATCGTTGGCCGCGCCGGTCTAACGCCCGCGCTTTTTTACCAACACTTCCTGTTGAGCAAAAAGCAGACCAGTTTCTGACCAAACGGTCAAGAGCATGATTGTAAGGGTTTGGCGAGGCCGCCGAGGACCATTTGGGTGAGCAATTGCGCCGCCTGCTCGAAATCCGCGTCTTCCAGCGCCTCTTTTCGCAGCAGAATGGTGATTTGGGTGGCAAAATCCGAATAATGCTGCGTCGTTGCCCAAATCGTAAACAGCAGGTGGCGCGGATCGACGGGGGCAAGCTCCCCCCGGTCGATCCAGCCTTGGATGATGGCGGCTTTGGCATCGACCCAGGCGAGCAAGCGCTCTTCCAGATGCGCGCGGATCAACGGCGCACCGTTTAGAATCTCATTCGCCCAAACTTTCGACGCCTGGGGCCGGACGCGCGAATAATGCAGTTTGGCGCGAATATAGGCTTCCAGCGCGGGCCGGGCCGAATCTTTCGCATCGAAGGCCGCCGCCGACAGCCATTCTTCCAGAATATCCTTCAGCACCCGCAAATAGAGCGCTTCCTTCGTGCTGAAATAATAATGGATATTGGCTTTCGGAATCCCCGCCCGCTCGGCGATTTTAGCCGTGGTCGCCCCGTGCAGCCCATAGGTGGCGAAAACCTCTTCGGCCACCGCCAGAATTTCGGCCTCCGAGCGCGCGCGGCCCCGCCGCCCGGCGGTTGGG
>NZ_LAJY01000172.1 GCF_000963705.1 Elstera litoralis
ATGCAGTCCTTCGCCATTACCTGCATCGTAACGATCCTTTGGGTCGTGATTGGGTATAGCTTGGCCTTTTCGGAAGGTAGCGCCTTTATCGGCGGCCTCTCGAATGTGATGCTGGCGGGCGTGACGCTGGAAAGCGTGAATTCGCTGGCGGCCACCATTCCGGAAACCGTCTTCCTCACCTATCAGATGACCTTTGCGATCATCACCGTCGCGCTGATTACTGGCGCGGTTGCGGATCGTATGAAGTTCTCGGCGCTCGTGCTCTTCTCGATCTTCTGGTTGCTGTTGTGCTACGTGCCGGTCGCCAAATGGGTTTGGGGCGGCGGGTTCCTGGGTTCCGCGGGCGTGCTGGATTTCGCCGGTGGTACGGTCGTTCATATCAATGCCGGGGTCGCCGGTCTGGTTGCGGCGCTTGTGATTGGTAAGCGTCGGGGCTATGGCACGGAAATGTTCCTGCCCCATAACCTCGTGCTGTCGGTCATCGGTGCGTCGCTGCTGTGGGTGGGTTGGTTCGGCTTCAACGCCGGGTCGGCCGTCACCGCAGGTTTCGGGGCCGGTATGGCGATGCTGGCAACCCAGATTGCCGCTGCCGCTGCCGCACTCGCCTGGATGTTCGCCGAATGGGCCATGCGCGGTAAACCCTCGATCCTCGGCATCATCTCGGGGGCGGTTGCCGGTCTTGTGGCCATTACCCCGGCGGCGGGTTTCGTCGGTCCGGGGGCTGCCATCATCATCGGTCTGATTTCGGGCGTGATCTGCTTCTGGTCGGCAACGAGCCTCAAGAATGCGCTTGGGTACGACGATAGCTTGGATGCGTTTGGTGTTCACGGCGTTGGCGGCATCGTCGGCGCGATCCTCACCGGCGTCTTCGCCAGCCCGGCCATTACCGGCAGTGCCGAAAAGGCTGGTCTGCTCGATGGCAATGGCGGTCAAGTGCTGTTGCAGCTCTATGGTGTTGCCGTGACGGTCGTTTACACTGCGGTTGTGACCTTCATCATTCTGAAGGTTGTCGATCTTATCGTCGGCCTGCGGGTCGATCCCGATGCGGAACGCGAAGGCCTCGACCTGCGCCTGCACGGCGAATCGATCCACTAAGCCGACCCTATCGGTTAAGAAGCCTGGGAGAGAGCCGCGCGAGCGGCTCTCTTTTTGTTTGGCATTAGGCCGCCCCTGTGAAAATTATCGCGGCAGATCATCCGCCACGCGAAAGGGGTTCCTGTGCCGCTAGGGAAATTGGAACAGCTTCAGCAGGACGTGCAAAAGCTTCTGGCCGAGGTGGCAAACCTATCGACGCGCCTTGCGGAAGTCTCGGCGGAACTAGCGGTCGCACCGCAACCGACAACCTGGGTGCCGCCGGGGCATATTTATTCGCCCATTGTCGATCTTACCGAACTGGCCCAGCGCGCGGCCCAGGTGTTCGATCCCGATCGGGCATTACCCCAGATCGATTTGCGGGCGGAGGCCCAGCTTGCGTTGCTCGCAGACCTGAACCGCCATGCCGCCCGCCTGACTTTTCCGGAGACAGCGGGGGAGGCGGGCGGCTTTTATTACCAGAATCCCTTTTTCCCGCCCGGCGATGCGCAGGTGCTTGCGAGCCTCATGATGCATCTGCGCCCGCGCCGCTTCATCGAAGTCGGCAGTGGCTATACCTCGGCGTTGGCGCTCGCCGTGGACCGGCAGTTTTTGGGACGTGCAACCGATTTCACCTTTATCGAACCCTATCCTGAACGGCTCTACGGCCTGATGCGGGCCGAAGATCGCGCGCGCTACCCGGTTTTCGAGCAGCCGGTTCAGGATGTTCCCTTGGATTTGTTTAAAGCGCTGGAGAGCGGTGACTTTCTGTTCATCGACTCGACCATGTGTCGAAAGCGGGGGGGAATGGTGAACCATGAAATTTTCGAAATACTGACCGTAATTCTAAAATCGGGAGTCTAATGTTCATTT
>NZ_LAJY01000173.1 GCF_000963705.1 Elstera litoralis
CGGACGGTCATTTCGCCCGCGACGGCAATGGTCAGCCGCTGGCCCAGCCGGGAAAAAATTTCCAGCCTCGCCTTGCGCAATCTGCTGCGCGGCGTTCAGCAGGGGCTTCCCTCCGGGCAGGCCGTGGCGCGGGCGATGGGGCTCGATCCGCTGTCGGACAAAGACCTGCGCATCGGCAAAGCCACCTGCGAGGATATGGACGAAAACCGCGCGATTACGGCCTATGGCGATAGTTTCAATGGCAATACGCCGCTCTGGACCTATGTTCTGGCCGAAGCCCAAGCCCATTGGGTTGCCGACGTGAAAGCGATGAACGCGCCCGACGCCATCCGCGACGCGCACCCCTCGCTGCTCGGGCCGGTCGGCGGGCGCTTGGTGGCGGAAACCATCATCGCGCTGATGATGGAGGATGAAACCAGCCTGCTGCGCGCCGGGCGCGGCTGGCAGCCCGCCTATCAGGATAAGGGGGTTTTCACCATGCGCGAATTGCTCAAAGCCGCCGGGCGTGCTTAATCGAGAGACGAGGTTAACCGGGCGAGGAAGAGCATGCGGGTATCGATTGCGCATAAGATCTTTCTCGCCTGGTTTTTGGTCAGTGCCGTGCTGATTATCCTGGTCACGGTGGCGATGCAGACCAGCACCGGGCGCGGCTTTGCGGGGTATCTCAGCAAAGCCTCGCTGGATCGGATGGAATGGCTGCCCGCGCGCCTGGAACAGCTTTACGCCCGCACGAACGATTGGTCCGCCCTGCGCGATAGGCCGGAAACTTGGGAGCAAATCTTGCGGGAAGGCTCGGCCCGGCGGGCTATTCCGCCGCCGCCGCCCCGTCCCCCCCGTCCACGCCGCGAGGAAGGGGCGGGCGGACCGCCACCACCGCCACCACCAGGGGAAGATCGGCAAACCCCGCACCTTGCCTTGCTCGACGGTCAGGGGCTATTGATCGCCGGGAGCCCGGACGATATGGACCGCGCCGCCCGGCGGGTTTTGCGCCTTCAGGGCAAGCCTATCGGGGAATTGCTGCTGAAATCGGTCGATTTCCCCTCGGATGTGGAGCGCGCCTTTCTGGCCGATAGAGCCCGCGATGCCGCCTGGGTGGCAGGATTGGGGCTGCTGGTGTCGATGCTCCCCACCTATTTGCTGGTCCGGCATTTCACGCGTCCGATGGAAGCCGTTGCCAGCGTCACGCGCCGCCTCGCCGCCGGAGCCTATCACGAACGTTTACCCACCAACCGCAGCGACGAGATTGGCGAGATGATGCGCGCCGTCAATGGCCTGGCCGAAGCCCTCGATCACGCCGAAGCCACCCGCCGCCGCTGGATGGCCGATACCTCCCACGAGCTGCGCACGCCGCTCGCCGTCCTCCGCGCCCAAATCGAAGCCATTCAAGACGGCGTCCACGAGGCGAACCCGCGCACGATGGCCAATCTGCACGCCGAAGTGCTGCGGCTCGAAAAACTCATCACCGATCTGCACGATCTCGCCCGCACCGATAGCAGCGGTATGAGCCTCTATTGTGCCCCGCTCGACCCGCTGGAGGTGGTGCGCGAGGCGCTGATCGGCTTCACACCCAAGCTTGCGGCCCAGGCGCTCACTCTGGTCGATGCCTGCCCGGAGGCCGCCACCGTGCGCGTTTCCGCCGATGCCGACCGGCTGCACCAACTCCTGACCAATCTTTTGGAAAATAGCTGCCGCTATACCGATAAGGGCGGCACGATTCGCCTGCGCCAGCAGCTTTCCGCCGATCGCTGGACGCTGGTTATCGAGGATTCCGCTCCTGGCGTCGCGCCGGGCGATCTGCCGCATCTGTTCGACCGTTTCTTTCGCGCCGAAAGCTCCCGCAGCCGGGCGCGCGGCGGCTCCGGCCTGGGGCTCGCGATTTGCCGGTCGATTGCCGAAGCGCATGGCGGCACGCTGACCGCCGAAGCCTCGGCCTTAGGCGGGCTGGCGATGATCCTCTCCCTACCCTCGCTGGAGCCACCCTTGCTGGAGACCGAGATATGAGCCAAGCCCATATTCTGATCGTCGATGACGAACCCGGCATAGCCGAGATCATCGGCGCCTATCTGGAGCGCGACGGGTTCGAAGCCTCCTGGCTCAGCACTGGGGCCGCCGTGCTGCCCTGGCTTGCCACCGTTCAGCCCGATCTGATTTTGCTCGATCTGATGCTGCCGGAAGTGGATGGAATGACCCTCTGCCGCACCATTCGCACCACCAGTTCGGTTCCGATCATCATGGTGACGGCGCGGGTCGATGAGATCGATCGGCTGTTGGGGCTCGAACTGGGGGCCGATGATTATATCTGCAAACCCTTCAGCCCGCGCGAAGTGGTGGCGCGGATCAAAGCCGTGCTGCGCCGCCAAGCCCCCACCGCGACCGCCGCGCCGCCCGATCAGGGGTTCGTTATCGATCCCGAGACAATGATCGCCAGCGTCAAGGGCGTGCGAATCGACCTCACCCCGACCGAGTTCAAGCTTCTGGCGGTGCTCGCCACGCACCCCGGCAAAGTCTATTCGCGCGCGCAACTGCTCGATCATCTCAGCGATGGCTATAAGGATGTCTTCGACCGCAGCATCGACAGCCACATCAAGAACCTACGCCGCAAGCTGGCCGCCGCCGCGCCGGGGGTGGAGTTGGTGCAATCGGTCTATGGCGTCGGCTATCGGTTCGAGCGGTCAGATTTGGCCTAAACCCAAGGGGAAGTGCCCCTCGGGTTTAGGCATCGGGGTCAGCTTGCCGGAAAAGCGACCGGCCCCGGCTGTTTACCGGCAATCGGCGCGAACGGCGTTCCAATGGAGAGCTGCGCCGGGCTTTGCGCACTCCACGCCGTTGTCAGCGGCTGGCTATTGCCCGCGAGCGTCGGCGTGCCGTTCACACTATAGGCCCCCGGCGTTCCCACGGTCGCAACCAGATCAACCGTATAGACGCTTTGATAAATCACCGCGCTCTGGCCAGCGCTGTCGGTCGCGGTAATGGCAATCGGGACATAGTTAAGACCATTCACGCCGTTGATCGTGATCGGGGCCTGGGTTGAATCATTCGGATTGTAAGCCTGCCCGCCAATCGAGAGCGTGTAGGTGCTGGGCATCACGCCGCTGACATTCGCGCTCCAATTCAGCGTAATCTGGAACGGTAAGCTTCCGCTGGGGGCCGTCCACGTCCCCCCAGCTCCGGCAGAAAGCGTGGCCGGGTAGGATTGAACCGGCTGGCTCGTCGGCCCCGTCCCGATAGCGGTCACGGTGAAGGTATAGGACAGGCCCGGCGTGAGATCGGTGAAGGTGCAACTGGTTCCCGAGGGCGTCGAAGGTGTTGCTGCTGGGCTGACAGCAACGTCATAGGTGGTAACGGTAAAGCCCGCAGGCGCGGTCACTGCCGACCAACTGAGCGTCCAGTTCCCCGACGACGGGTTCGTGAGCGTCAAGCCCTGAGGTTGGTCCAGCCGCACATCGGCAGAATCGTCACGCGCAGGGTTGTGGCCGTTTGCGGCTGCGGAATATAGGGGCTCGGACGGCCGCCGCGATCACTGAACGGGAAGCCGTAAGAATCCGAGAAATTATAGAACACCGCCGCATAGGGGTTATAGTAGCCGTCATTGCTGGCGCGCGCTTCGGCGAAGGGATAGGGCGTCGGCGGCGGGCTATTGTACCAGGCGCTGCTATCGGCCCCCAACGTGCCGCCCGGATAGCCGAAATTCAGCCCCGCAAGAATATCCCCGGCAACCGTTGCATAGGCGCTATTGGGAACATAATTGGCCCAGTCCGTCGGTAAGCCCGTCGGGGACTGCGACGAAGACGATAGGGCGACCGAGAAAGCATCCGCTGGCGCGGCGTAAATATTCGTATCGAGCGATCCCGCCGGCAGAGCCACCGTTACGGTCAGATTGGTCGGCAGGGCCTGAGCGGTCGTCGTGCCTGTGCTATCGGTATAGAGCCATAGGGGTAGCCGCTCGTCGTGCCGGTCAGGGTTAGGATAAACCCGTTCGCATTGTCGCTGGCGAAGCTGCCGCTATAGGTATAGGTCACGGCATTTGGGATTGGCGCAGGTGCCCCTACCCCGGCCGTCCCCGTGACCGTAAAGCTCGTGCCCGCGGTCGCCAACGCGGCCAGATAGCCGGAAAAGCTGGGGTACGGGGCGGCGGAACCATTGTTCGACGCAATCGTTCCCGGCCCCAGCACGCGGTAGAATGTCGACGGATCGAACGCGCCATTCGGCATAAAAGCCGTGCCCATCGTGCTGGACGAAAGATTATAGAGCGTCGAGAGCAGCGTCGCGGTCGATGAATAGAAGGTTGCCGTTTCAAGGATCGTCCCCGCGCTATCGATAAAATCGAATTGCAGCGGAATACCGAAGAAATCGAGCGAGGTTAGATCGGCCCCCGATCCGGGATAGCCGAACTCCATCTTATCCCAACGAAAATTTTCCTGGATCGCGGTCGGCGCGGTGCCGCCCGAATAGGTAATCGCCGTGCCGAAGGAAAT
>NZ_LAJY01000174.1 GCF_000963705.1 Elstera litoralis
TTGGATTGCGCTCCACGAAGAGGAGCTTATGATCGATTGGGGTCTCGCCGTAGAGGGGCAAGAACCTTTCCGAATTCCGCCATTGCAATAGGAAGCCTGGTGATGGATGTCCTTCATGTTTCCGTTTTGCCCGATTTCATCTTGCGGCTCGACTATGCCAACGGCGAGCAGCGGCAGTTCGATATGAAGCCCCTTCTTCAAATGTCTCCCTGGAACCGCATTGCAGCCCCGGAGCGCTTTGAAAAGGCCTATATCGATTACGGCACCGTGGTTTGGCCCGGCAACATCGACATTGCCCCCGAAACCCTCTACGCCGACTCAATCCCACTCCCCCGGCCTTCGGGCCAAAGGGTTAGCGCCTAAAAGCGCTCGCCCCCGAACCACCTTCACGCGGAAACCCTGGGGCGGTTTCTGTATGGCGGCGGCGGGCTGTGCTAACCTGTTCGGGCGCGGGGAGGGGTAATGCCAACGATCAGCATCGTTCTATGGAATCATTGTGGCCATGTATGTTTTCGATACGGCGAAGCATCATGCGCCGCACATCCATGTTCGCTATAATGAGTTCCGGGCCGTTATCGGCATTCCCGAGGGTGACAGGCTGGATGGCGAGCTTCCCGTTCGCCAAATGAAGTTGCTACAAGCCTGGGTAGAGTTGCATCGGGATGCGCTTATGGCCGATTGGTTTTTAGCTGTTAATGGCCAAACCCCGCTAAAAATCGACCCACTACGATAGGAGAGCGCGATGACCCCGGATATCGTTGCTGTTAAAATTCTTGCTAATCATTCCTTAGAGGCGGTGTTTGCTACCGGCGAGCGGCGGCGTTTCGACCTAACGCCCTATCTGTCGGCCCCCGCTTTTGCCGCCCTAACCGATCCGGCCCGCTTCGCCAAAGCCTATATACAGTATGGTACGGTCGCCTGGGACGACGAAACCGACCTCTCCCCCGACACGCTCTATCTTCTCGGTACCCCCGTTGCCGATGCGGTGCCCGAACCGCGCAAAATGGCCTAACTCCCCGGCCTTCGGGCCAAAGGGTTAGTGCCTAAAAGAGCCGCCCCAGGGGAAACCCTGGGGCGGTTTCTGTTGAGGGCTCTTGCCTTTGCACGGGGGGCGCGGTTAGCTTCGGCGCAGTTCTTCTTCTGCCCTTTCAGGGAAAACCATGCTCAAATTCATTCACGTCGGCTGTGGGCCGAAACGCAAAGATCGCACGACGCCGGGCTTCAATACGCCCGACTGGCAAGAAGTGCGGTTCGATATCGATGCCTCGGTGCAGCCCGATATTACCGGCACGATGACCGATATGTCGGCGGTGCCGAGCGGGTCGATGGATGCGCTGTTTTCCAGCCATAACATCGAGCATCTCTACCCGCATGAGGTTGCGGTTGCGCTGGCGGAGTTTCGCCGCGTGCTCACGCCGAACGGGTTTGCGGTGATTACCTGCCCAGATCTGAAATCGGTCTGCGCGCTGGTGGCCGAGGATAAGCTGACCGAAGCCGCGTATAACTCCCCCGCCGGGCCGATTGCGCCCGTGGATATTCTCTACGGCCATCGCGCTGCCATGCAGGCCGGGAACCTCTATATGGCGCACCGCTGCGGCTTTACCGAAAAAGTGCTGGTCGCCTGCCTGAAGGAAGCCGGGTTTTCGATGGTCGCCAGCCGCGCCCGCCCCGGCCCCTATTTCGATTTGTGGGCGGTTGCCACCGTCGCCGAAATCGCCCCCGAGGCCCTGCGCGATTTTGCAGGCCAGCATATTCCGCTGAATTAGAGGTCTTTATGTCCGAAATCCGCCGCCTGCACCCCGAAACCCGCTATAGCGACGCCGTTATTCACGGCGGCACCGTCTATCTCGCGGGCCAAGTCGCCGACACGCTGACGGGCTCGGTAACGGTTCAGACGCAAGAAGTGCTGGCCACCATCGACCGGCTGCTGGCGGAAGCGGGCACCGATAAAGCGCGGCTGCTGACGGCCACGGTCTATCTTACCCATATGTCGGATTATGCCGAAATGAACGCGGTGTGGGACGCCTGGGTTGCCCCCGGCGGTGCCCCGGCACGGGCGTGCGTCGAAGCGCGCATGGCCCGGCCGGAGTATAGGGTTGAAATTCAGGTGATTGCGGCCCTTTAAGGGTTAGCTGAACGCCTGAATCCCGGTAATCGCTCGGCCCAAAATGAGCGCGTGAATATCGTGGGTACCCTCATAGGTATTCACGACTTCCAAATTCACCAAATGGCGGGCGACGCCAAATTCGTCGGAGATACCGTTACCGCCCAGCATATCGCGGGCGGTGCGGGCGATCTCCAAAGCCTTGCCGCAGGAATTGCGCTTGAGGATCGAGGTCAGTTCCACGGGCGGGTGCCCAGTGTCCTTCATCCGACCTAAGCGCAGGCAGCCCTGGAGTCCGAGCGCGATATCGGTGAGCATATCGGCCAGTTTCTTCTGAATAAGCTGATTGGCGGCGAGCGGGCGCTGGAACTGATGGCGATCTAAGACGTATTGACGGGCGGTTGTGTAACAGGCTTCCGCTGCGCCCAAAGCGCCCCAGGCGATCCCGAAGCGCGCCGAATTCAGGCAGGTGAAGGGGCCTTTTAGGCCTTTCACGCCGGGCATCAGCGCGTCTTCCGGCACAAAAGCGTCGTCGAGGACGATTTGCCCAGTGATGGAGGCGCGCAGGCCGATTTTGCCGTGAAGAACGGGAGTGGACAGCCCCTCGGTGTCGCGGTCCAGAATAAAGCCGCGAATCACCCCATCGTCGGTTTTTGCCCACACGATAAACACATCGGCAATCGGCGCATTGGTGATCCAAGTTTTCGAGCCGGTTAGCCGATAACCGCCGGGCACGGCTTTGGCGCGCGTCGCCATACTGCCGGGGTCCGAGCCGTGATCGGGTTCGGTCAGGCCGAAGCAGCCGATCCAGTCGCCTGAGGCCAGTTTGGGCAAGTATTTTTGTTTCTGGGCCTCCGAGCCGAACTCGAAAATCGGCACCATCACTAGGGAGGATTGCACCGACATCATCGAGCGGTAGCCACTATCGATCCGCTCAATCTCGCGCGCCACCAACCCATAGGCGACATAGCCGAGGCCCGCGCCACCATACTCCGGCGGCAAGGTGGGGCCGAGCAAGCCAAGCGCCCCCATTTCCCGGAAAATAGCCGGATCGGTTTGCTCGGTGCGAAATCCCTCCAGCACGCGCGGGGCCAGCCGGTCGCGCGCGTACCCGGCGGCGGTATCGCGCACTTGGCGCTCGTCCTCGGTCAGTTGGCTTTCCAGATCAAACGGATCGGCCCAGTTAAATTTTTCGCTCACAAACCCTCTCCCCCTTTGGCATTCTGCGAGAAAGCTAGCGCGGGCAGGGGGCGAAGGCTAGTTCGGCGCGAGCCCGGCGGTTTCTCTCAGAATGGCGCTGATGAGGTCTTTCCCCACGCGCGCTTCCATCGCTTGCCGCACGGGGGCGAGGGCGGCGATCCAGGCTTTGCGCTCCTCCGGGGTTTGAGTGTGAAACTCGGTGGTGCCGGCAGCCCGCATCGCGGCAACGGCGGCGTCATTCTCCTGTTGGGCGATGTCATTGCCGTAGTGGGTGGCGTCGCGCAGCGCGGTTTCGAGCACGGCCCGCAGGTCGGACGGCAGACTGTCCCAGAAGCGCTTGTTCACGATCACCGCATAACCGAGGTAGCCGTGATCGGTGAGGGTGGCATAGGCTGAACCTCGTTCATGCGCTGGGTGAGCATATTCGAGGGCGGGTTTTCTGTGCCGTCGACCACGCCAGTTTGCAGCGCCTGATAGACTTCGGAAAAGGCCAAGACCTGCGGTAAAGCGCCCAGCGCCCGCATCTGCGCATCAAGCACGCGCGACGATTGAATGCGCAGCTTCAGGCCCTTCACATCCTCGGGCAGCTTAATCGGGCGCTTCGCGCTCATTAGCTTGAAACCATTATCCCAATAGGCGAGGCCCTTGATGCCCTTGGGTTCAAGCTTGGCCAATAGTTCCGCGCCGATCTTGCCATCGGTAATCTTGCGCAGGGCGGTCTTGCTAGGAAACATATAGGGGATATCGAACACTTCGAACTCGCCGACACCGAGCGGCGCGAATTTGGCCAACGAGGGCGCGAGCATCTGCACCGCGCCGAGTTGCAGCGCTTCCAGTTCCTCTTTATCCTTATAGAGTTGGCTATTGGGGTAAACCTGCACAAACACCCGGCCTTGTGTCGCCTGTTCAGCGAGGTCCTTGAAGCGCAGGGCGGCCTTGCCCTTCGGCGTATCGTCGGCGACGACATGACTGAAGGTGATAACGATGGGTTTGGCGGTTTGCGCCTGAAGGTCGGGCGCGCGCGAAACCCCCATCAGCAGGCACGCGCATAGGAACGCGGCACGGCGTTTTTATCATAGTCTCTCTCCCAGAAGATTTTAGCGCTTCACCCGGTGGGCGGCGCTTTTTTTTTTTCTGCTTTCAAGTATGCTAGCTTTGGCGCTTGCCTCTATTGTGGACATCCGCAAGCGGAGAAACATCCGCAGCGGGAGGGGGAAAATGCGCTTTACCATCCCGCGCCGGGATCTTATCCAGGCGCTTCCGACGCTATCGCTGGCACTGATTGCACTGCTGCTGGGCTTCATGCTGTGGCTGTTTCAGGCGCACGAGCGGGAGAATGAGCGCCATACGCTGATTATGGATACGCTCTGGGCCGAACAAGCCTTGCGTTTCCAGCTTGGCTCCGTCGAAGAAAAGTTAAGACTTTTGGCCGACGATCTCGGGCGCGGTGCCATCAGCTCGCCCCTTGGGTTCGAGGCGAAAGCCCGGCAAATGCTGGCGGGAAATCCCGACTTCACGCGGCTGCGCTGGCTTGGTGCGAGCGGGGCGGTCAATGCCACGCTGCCCCCCTTTCCCGAGGGCGGCGGGCTGGATGTCGGCAGTCTGCCGCTCACCGAAGTTCGGGCGTTGGGACGGGCGGCCTATGGCGGTATTTCGCAGTCGCCGGGGCGGGGCGCACATGATTCGGCCCATCTGCCCCTGGTGACGCCGATCTTCCGCGATGGGCGCTACGATGGCGCGCTGGTGGCGGATATTTCGCTGCAAGCCCTGCTCACCCAGCATGTGCCTGGTGGTTCACCGAACGCTACCGGCTGAGCCTGCTCGATCCCAATGGGCAAACGCTGGCGGCGAAACCCGAAGCGCTGCCCGACCCCAGCCAGTTTCTGCCGGACCGGGCGACGCACCGCATGCCGCTCGATCCGCCGGGGCAGGGGATTACGCTGCTGGTGGCACTCTACCGGGCGGGGCCGTGGGAGGCGCAGGCGGGGATTTTGGCGGCGATCTCGGTGCTAGCGCTGGTGGCGGGGGCGAGCCTCCTCACCGCCCGGCGGCAGGTGCGGCGGCGCGTGAAGGCCGAGCAAGCTTTACGCACCGAATATGCGTTTCGGCAGGCGATGGAAGATTCGCTCACGGTGGGCATGCGCGCGCGCGATCTGAGCGGGCGCGTCACCTATGTGAATTCGGCTTTTTGCCAAATGGTCGGCTTCGAGGCCGAAACATTGATCGGCCAAGATCCGCCCATGCCCTATTGGGTGCCGGAGGATTACGAACGAACGCAGGCGGTCCATGATGCGGTTTTGGCCGGAACCCCCTACCCCTCGGGCTTCGAGCTGCGCTTTCAGCGCCGCACCGGCGAGCGCTTCGATGCGCTGATTTACGAGGCCCCGCTAATCGATGCGGACGGAAAACACACCGGCTGGATGGGCTCCTTCGTCGATATCACCGCGCGCAAACGCGCCGAGGAAAGCCAGCGCCAACAGCAGGAAATGCTGCAACAAAACGCTCGGCTGATAACGATGGGGGAAATGGCCTCCACCCTCGCCCACGAGCTGAATCAGCCGCTCTCGGCGATTACCTCCTATGCGACCGGCAGTCTCAACCGCCTGCAAGCGTCGGGCGGCGATGCCGAGTTGGAGCGGGCGCTGACCAAGCTCACGGTGCAAGCGCGCCGGGCCGGGACGATCATTCGCCGCATTCATGATTTCGTTCGCAAGCGCGAACCCCAGCTCACCGCCTGCGCGTTACCGGAGATTGCCCAGGATGCGCTGGGGTTTCTCGCCGCCGAAGCGCGTAAATTGGGCGTCGCCATTCACGCCGATCTGCCCGACGATTTGCCCCTCGTGCGGGCCGACCGGATTTTGATCGAACAGGTGATCTTGAACCTCGCCCGCAATGCCTTGGAGGCGATGGCCGCCGTGCCGCGCGGGCAACGGTCGCTGTGGCTCTCGGCGGAAGCGCTGGAGGATCGGGTAGAAGTGCGCGTGCGGGATAGTGGGCCGGGCGTCGCCGCCGCTCAGCAGGAAACCCTCTTCAGCGCGTTTTTCACCACCAAACCCGATGGGATGGGCATGGGGCTGAACATCTGCCGCTCGTTGATCGAATTTCATCAGGGCCGCCTCTGGTACGAGCCTGCGCCTGACCGGGGCGGGCTGTTTATCTTCACCCTGCCGCGCGCCCCGACCGAGACCCCCGACCGGGAGAAAGCCGCATGAGTTGCGTCCATATCATCGACGACGACGAGGCGATTCGCGACGCCCTCTCCTGGCTGCTCGGCTCGCGCGGGGTGGCGGTGCAGGCGTGGGAGTCGGCAGAAAGCTTTCTGGAAGCCTATCGTTCGGACTTACGCGGCTGCCTGCTGCTCGATATTCGGATGGGCGGCATGAGCGGGCTGGAACTCTTCGACCGGCTGCGCGATCACGCCTGTGCCCTGCCGGTGATTTTCCTCACCGGGCACGCCGATGTGCCGATGGCGGTGGCGGCCCTGAAACGCGGCGCGCGCGATTTTGTCGAAAAACCTTTCAACGACAATGATCTGGTCGATCGGCTCCTAGAGGCGCTCGCCGCTGAAGCCGAGGCCTACGCCCGCAGCGCCAGCAAAGCCGACCGCCAGACCCGCCTCGCCACCCTGTCCAGCCGCGAGCGGCAGGTGATGGACCTTATTCTAGAAGGGCTGATGAACAAGGTCATCGCCGACCGGCTCGGCATCAGCATGCGCACGGTCGAAGTGCATCGGGCGCGGGTGCTGGAGAAGATGGGCGCGAAAACAGCGGTCGATCTCGCGCGGTTGGTGGCGGGGGAGTGAGCGATACGAACACCAAGCCCCGCCATTCCGTCATTAGGGGTTCGAGGGCTGGGTCTTACTTGAGCTCAACACTCCCCAGACTGCTGGCATGGTCTTCAAGCGCCTTGCAGGCGTCGACCCAGGTGGATTCATTCTCGAAAAGGGCGGAGCGCAGATAGGCCCAGGTCATGCGCTGCGTCACGGCTAACCGATCAGGATCCTCGTCATCGGTTTCCTTGGCGTCATATCCCGCAATTCCACCAAGGCCATGCTTTGCACCGAAGAGGGTCAGCAGGCTGTCGGCTCCCGGGCTCAGGTGATAGGGGTCCGCGTGCCAATCGGCCTGGCGGACGGTAATATGGGGGTTCACGTCGCTATCGCCGAAAACCACCAGAGTTTGAGTCGTCATGTGCGCGTAATCGGGGTTCAGGGCGGAATAATGTTCGGCAGCAAAGGCGCTGAGATTGTCGCCGCCATTGCCGGGAGCGGCCAGGAGAACCCCGGCCTTGATGCGCGGTTCGATCAGGTTCACCGCTGTCGCAGTCGCGTCTTTGGGATCGGTCAGCCGTGCGCCTAGGAGCATGGCAATTGTCTGCCCGCCCATTGAATGCCCAACCGCCGCAATTTTACTTTTGTCGAGGCGTCCGGCGAGCGTGGGGTGCGACGCTTCAATGTCGTCGAGATGATCGAGAATGAGTTTCATATCGTCAACGCGCGACTGCCAGAAGAGCGGCCCACCAAGCGCTTTGGGGGAAAGCCCGGCGACTTTTGAATTTGCATGGGTGGGCTGAATGACAACAAAGCCGTGTTCTGCGTAGAAATTCACGAGGGGGCCATAGCCATCTTTCGACGGAATGTAGAGCGATGGCCCATGCCCGTGGGAAAAGAGAATGACAGGAAGGTTGTTGCCGCTCACGGGGGCGGTGATGCGCATTTCGAGCGGTGCCCCCCGGTTGGGGGCCGGGAGTGTTACAGGGCTCAGGGAAATGGTAGGGTTTTCTGGGCTGATAGGAAGATTGCGGGCGTGGTTAATGAGGTTGTTCACAGAAGAAACTCCTGGCACTTAAAGGGGCGCTTCGGTGGGGTTCACCGACCATAACGGTGATAAGAAGTAAACGGAACATTGTTCCGTTTAGCAAGTGAGAAAATTGGAGCCGAGTCCGCTCGCCTTGGGAGGTGCCTTTGTCCACAGAGCCGGAAGAGTTGGAAAAAAGCGCAATACCACCCCGGCGCCGTGCCCGCGCCGATGCTCTGCGCAACGAAGATGCTGTGCTTGAGGCTGCCAAGGATGTCTTCATAACTTCGGGCGTTGACGCGCCAGTTCGAGAAATCGCCGCGCGGGCGGGGGTGGGAGTCGGCACGCTGTATCGACGCTTTCCGACGCGGTCCGATCTGGTGGCGGGCGTGTTCCGCCGCGAAGTCGACGCTTGCACCGCCGAGGCAGCGACACTGGCCGCCCAGTATCCGCCGGGCGAAGCGGTGGTGCTCTGGCTGAAACGTTACACCGGCTTTCTCGCGACTAAAAAAGGCCTTGCGGCGGCACTGCATTCCGGCGATCCGGCGTTTGATGCGCTTCCCGGTTACTTCCGAGCCTGTTTTGAACCAGCGCTGACAGCGCTGCTCGAAGCGGCCGTTGCGGCGAGAGAGATTCGAGGGGATATTGATCCTTATGACCTCCTGCGTGTGATCGGCAACCTATCGTTAACGAGCGGTAGCGATGGCGGGGCACATGCTGAACGTATGCTGAACCTGCTGATTGACGGGCTGCGACATGGGGCAACCCCTTCAGCAAAAGCGCCTGAGCGCCCGGAACTAACGATTCGGCAAAACGCCAAG
>NZ_LAJY01000175.1 GCF_000963705.1 Elstera litoralis
AACTTCGCCATGAGTTTTTCACCGAACGGCCCATCCAATACCGCATCGGCTTCCTTTTCATTGGCAAACAAGAACGGGAGGTCATAAACACCGAAATCCTTAACGATGCCGACCAGGGTGGCGGTCGAACCGACCATCATTTCCTGTGCGCCGCCGATAACGGTGTTCTGCATCTGCACATCGCTGCCCAAGCTGGAGTCGCCGAAGCCTTTCATGCGCAGCTTACCGCCCGATTGCTTGTCCAACTCCTGCGCGAAGAATTTGGCCGCGCGGCCCTGATTGCTATTTTCCGATAGGCCGTAGCCGAAGCGGATGAGGCGGCTTTTCACGTCTTGCGCCTGCGCGGGCAGAGCCCCTGCCAGCGTAACCGTCGCAATAGCGACCGTGCTCAGAAGAAATTGACGCATCCTGTTTCACTCCCTTGGTTTTTTCGTTAGTGGAAAAATTATTTKTTTTTTTTTGCTGGCACCGTGACGATTTCCGGTATCACGACGAGCAGCAACAGCAAGACGGAGTAGGTCAGAAGGAATGGCCAAACGCCTTTAGTCGCGCTTTCCAACGAAATCTTCGCAACCCCGCAAACAACGTTCAGAACCGTACAAATCGGGGGCGTGAGGAGCCCCACGCAGCCGGTCATAATGAAAATTACCCCGAAATAGACCGGGTCGATGCCCGCCTTGGCCGTGAGCGGCGCCAGCACCGGCCCGAGGATGAGAATCGTCGGCGTTAGGTCCAACACAATCCCGGCGGCCAACAGCAGCCCCACGATCCCCAGCATCAGCAGAATGCGGTTATCGAGAATGGGGGCGAGCAGGTCGATCACCTGGTCGGGCAAATCGGCCAGCGTAATCATGTAGGAGGAGACCATCGCCGCCGCGACCAGGAACATAACCACCGCCGTCGTCCGCGCCGCATTCACGAACAACGGCATAAGCTCGGTCACTTTAACCTGCCGATAGACGAACAGCGCCACGAACAGCGAATAGGCCGCAGCCACCACCGCGGCTTCCGTCGGCGTAAATATCCCCCCGCGCAATCCGCCGATGATGAGAACCGGCAGGGCAAGAGCCCAGAGCCCATCCAACAGCGCGGCCCGCCGCTCGGCTCCGCTCTGCCGCCGCTGCGGAATAACGTCTAAGCGGCGCGATATCAGCATCCAGGTGAAGATCAAACCCAGGCCCATCAGCATCCCCGGCACGATCCCCGCCATAAATAGGGCGCTGATCGAGGTATTGGTGGTAACGCCATAGATGATGAAGGGCATGCTCGGCGGGATGATCGGCGCGATGATCCCGCCCGAGGCAATAAGCCCCGCCGATCGGGGCACTGGGTAGCCATTCTCGCGCATCATTGGAATTAACAGAGTTGCCAGCGCCGCCGTATCGGCAATCGCCGAACCGGAAAGAGAGGCCAGCAGCACTGCAGCGCCAATCGCCACATACCCCAAACCGCCGCGAATATGCCCAACCAAGCTGACGGCCAGGGCAATGATCCGCTGGGAAATCCCCCCGGCATTCATCAACTCGCCCGCCAGAATGAAGAAGGGCACCGCCATCAGCGGAAAATTATCGGCCCCCGAGAGCATGCTTTGCGCCAAAAGCTGCGCGTCAAAAAAATCGAGATGGATCATCAAGCCAACGCCGCTCAGCATCAAGGCGAAAGCAATGGGCATGCCGAGCAGCATCAGGCCGGTCAGCCCGGCCAGGAAAATGAATAGGGTCATCGCGGCGCGCCTCTAGAGATCGCTGCCGAAGGCGGCGTGATCAGGGGTTCCGGGGATCATCGCCGCCGGGTGGCTCATGAGAATCCGCACGAGGTTCAGCAACACGATTACTGCCATCACCAAAGCCGGAAACAAACCCGCCGCCGCATATAAAGCCGTGGAAAAACGCAGAACGGTGGAATAAATATCGAGCCCGATTACCGTTTGAACGTAACTTCCCATGAAAAATAGGTAGAGGGCGTAGAGCATTAGGCTGTGGCTTAGAATCGCACACAGTTTTCGGCCCTGGGGCGAGAGCCGCGCCACCAGCAGTTCCAGGCCGAGATGTTGGTGATTTTTGAGTGCCAAGATCGCGCCCAAGAAGACTAACCACACGAACAGGAGCCGAGAGATTTCCTCGCCCCAAACAATGCCGGTACCGAACGCATACCGCAGCACGACATTGCTAAAAACGAGCACCATCATGGCGGCGAGCATTACCCCCATAACCCACTCGGTTACTCTCTCAAGCCTCCGAACCATTGTTCTTTCCCCCAATTTTTATTTTATGATACCCAAGGCTTCAACCGTCGCGTCGAGGATGGCGGCTGGGCTTTGCTCGATGTTTTGGACGATCGGCTGCTCATCCGCACCCGGCGGCTCCAGCGTGGCAAGCTGGCTATCCAGCAGCGAGATTGGCATAAAATGCCCCTCCCGCGCCGCCATCCGGTCAATCAGCAGCGCCCGCGAGCCGGTGAGATGCACAAAGCGCGTCGCCGGGGCTGCCGCCCGTAACAGATCCCGGTAAGGCCGCCGCAGGGCCGAGCAGGACACGACGATCCCCTCCCCGCACCCGGCGGCTTGGGCCAAGGCTCCGGCAATCGCCTCAAGCCAACCTTGCCGGTCGGCATCCGTTAAAGGAATGCCGGCAGCCATGCGTGCCACATTCTCGGGCGGATGCAGCACGTCGCCTTCCAGAAACGTCACACCTAGCCGCGCCGCCAAATCCCGGCCAACGCGGCTCTTACCACAGCCGGAAACCCCCATAACGACGATTGGGGGCAGAGGCACGCTTATGTTTGCGCTAACATTTGTGGCCGAAGACGATGTGTCTCCGCTACCATTCGCCATCATGGCGCATCTCCCTAGCCTCGACCGTCAAGGGTCGAAGTCACATAGCCCTGCCGACCGAATCGGCGCGGGTCTTTCTGTTCTTGAAATTATGTTAGCGCTATCAATTATTTTTGTAAAGTGCTCGGGATAGCTAATAAATAATCACATAAACCGAGGAATCTAAATGGAAAAGCCGCGCAAACACCGTGCCTCACGCACCAACCGCGTCACGCTGGACGATGTGGCCCGCCATGTGGGCGTGAGCGCCATTACCGTCTCGCGCGCTTTGAGAAATCCCTCAAAAGTCGCCTCTGCCCTCCGCATTCAGATTCTCGAAGCGGCCCAAGCACTGGGGTATGTTCCCAATCATGCCGCCAGCGCCCTGGCGTCGGCGCGCTCGATGAATATCGCCGTCCTCATCCCGTCACTCACGAATATTCTGTTCGTCGATATGATCGGCGGGATTGAAGATGTGCTCCGCCCGCATGGGTATCAAATCCTCATTGGCACCACGCGCTATGCCCCAGAGGAAGAAGAGCGGCTGCTACGCGCCTATCTCGGTTTCACCCCCGACGGGCTGTTAATCACCGGGCTTGACCATTCCGCCGCCACTTGGGAACTTCTGCGCGGCTATCATCGGCCCGTCGTTCACCTAATGGATATGGGCCAAGATACCGACAGCTACACCGTCGGCTTTTCCCAGTACGAAGCCGGGGCGACGCTAACCCGCCATCTGCTGGAGAAAGGCTATCGCCGCATCGGCTTCGTCGCCGTCCAACTCGATCCGCGCACACTCAACCGAGGCGAAGGTTATCGACAGGCCCTGCGCGAGGCCGGGTGCTACGACCCGCGCCGCGAAATCCGAGTGACCACCCCCTCCTCCATCGGCCTGGGAGCAGAGCTTCTCGATCAAATGTTGGCGCAAGCCCCGAACTGTGACGCAATTTTTTTCTGTAACGACGACTTGGCTCAAGGAGCACTCTTCCAGTGCCGGGAGCGCGGTATGCGCGTGCCGGAAGATCTCGCCATCGTCGGTTTCAACGATCTGAGCGGCTCGGCTTGGACGCTGCCGCCGCTGACCACCATCGCCACGCCGCGTCGGGAGATTGGCGAACACGCCGCCCAGATTCTACTGGCCCTGCTCTCAGGTAACCCGCCGCAGCAGCACCACCTGGACTTGGGTTATCGCCTGATAACGCGCAAAAGCGCGTGACCTGCCTTGGGAAATTTCCTCCAGTTTGAAGTAGAGTCCGATCCCTTGAGAGGACGGGCTTATGAAGCGCAGCAGGTTCAGCGAAGAGCAGATTATCGGCATTCTGAAGGAACAGGAGGCCGCGGCGGTTACGGCGGATGTATGCCGCCGTCATGGGATATCAAACGCGACTTTTTACAAATGGAAAGCCAAGTACGGCGGTCTCGAGGTTTCGGAGGCGCGTCGGCTGAAGGCGCTTGAGGACGAAAACGCCCGGCTCAAGAAGCTTTTGGCGGAATCGATGCTGAATGAGGCCGGGTTACGCGATCTTCTTGGAAAAAAATGGTAGGGCCCGCCGCCAAGCGAGAAGCTGTCGCCCATCTGCGAAATCGGTTCGAGATGAGCGAGCGTCGGGCCTGTGCGGTGATTGCGGCGGATCGCGCGATGATCCACTACCGCTCGATCCGGCCAGATGACAGGGCCTTGCGGGCACGGCTTCGCAGCCTTGCCCAAGAACGCCGCCGGTTTGGCTATCGGCGCTTGTTCATTCTGCTGCGTCGGGAGGGAGAGACTTCCGGGATTACACGCCTTTACCGGCTTTACCGCGAGGAAGGTTTGGCGGTTCGCAAGCGGCGGGCTCGGCGCAAAGCCATTGGCACCCGTGCCCCGATCCTGGTGGCGGCCCGGCCCAATGCCCGCTGGTCGCTCGATTTTGTTAACGACCAACTGGACAGCGGGCGGCGGTTTCGGGTGCTCAACATCGTCGATGATGTGACGCGGGAATGTTTGGCCGCGGTTCCCGACACGTCAATCTCCGGTCTGAGGGTCGCTCGCGAACTGACGGAACTGGTGGCTCTGCGGGGAAAACCGGGGATGATTGTTTCCGATAATGGAACCGAACTGACCTCCAACGCCGTGCTGAAATGGGCTCAGGACACCAAGATCACATGGCACTACATTGCCCCAGGCAAACCGATGCAGAATGGGTACAGCGAGAGCTTGGCTTACGCCGGCCTACGGCTCAACGGCCGGATGCGGGACGAGTTGCTCAATGAAACCCTGTTCACCAGCATGGCTCAAGCGCGGGCCGTCATTGCGGCCTGGGTGGCCGATTATAACATCGTCCGACCGCA
>NZ_LAJY01000176.1 GCF_000963705.1 Elstera litoralis
TTTCACGGGGCATATCCGCTCGTTGACGCAGCTACAAGCCGACGTTGGGGCGGGGGAAGTGCAGCGACCAAACTATATATTCACGCAAAATGATGTGTTGGACGATTAGAGGGAAGGTAAGGTTTTTAAAAATCCCCCTCGGGTGAGTGTTTTGAGGTCTAAGCAGACTTGCCGCACGACTATCGAGTATGGTAATTTCCTTGACTACTTTACCGAGAAGTATTGACCTATGCGCAAACAAGTTCCTCTGGTTGGTCGTCGATTATACGATACAAATGATGTTATCGTCGAAGAGGGCGAGGTTGGTAATTCTTTTTATTTGATCGAAAGTGGGACCGTTGAGGTCTTTAAGAATAAAGGGCGTGCCGAAATTATTATCGGCTACATCAAGAAGGACGGAATTTTCGGTGAAATGGCCTTGGTGGATGGCGACCGGCGCAGCGCTTCTGTCCGGGCGATCGAACCCACCGTCTGCCGCGTTTTTTCCGCGCGAATATTTTCAATACCGCCTCGGGCGCAGCGATAAGTTGATCCGCGCGCTGATGCGGATTTTCACGGCCCATATCCGCTCGCTGACCCAACTTCAGGCGGAAGTCGGGGTGAGTGACATCCAGCGCCCGACGCTGAAACTCGGCAAGGATGATCTGGCGGAGGGGTGAGGCGCCTACAGCATCGCCCGCAACTGCGCCACCAGCGGCACATCGGCGGGCGGCATGGCGAAATCGTGCAGGCGCGTTGGGCGGACCCAGGCGAGGGCTTGGCCTTCGTGGCCGTGCGGCTCGCCCTCCCACACCCGGCAGAGGTAGAGCGGCATCAGCAGGTGGAAATCCGGGTAGGTGTGCGAGGCGAAGGCGAAGGGTGCTAGGCACGAGGGGCGGACGGAAATCCCCAGCTCCTCCTTCAACTCGCGCACGAGGGCCGCTTCCGGAGTCTCGCCCTCGGACACTTTACCGCCGGGGAACTCCCAGAGCCCGGCCAGAGCTTTCCCCTCGGGGCGTTGGGCCAGCAGCACCCGCCCGTCGCCGTCGATCAGCGCGGCGGCGACCACGAAGAGGGTGCGTTTCACGGGTTGCGCCGCGAGGAAATCGGCGCGCGCGACGCGGCGTCCGAAAGCCGGGCGACAACGCTCCTCGGCGGGGAGGTTTTCGATGCCGCAGGGCTCGAACCCGAGCTTGTCGAGCACGCCCAAGGACGCCTCATTGCCCGGCAGCACCAGGGCATAGGCCGAGACGCGGTCGAGATCGGTGAAGATGAAATGCAGGGCGCGGCGCACGGCTTCGGTCGCATAGCCTAAGCGCCAATAGTCCCGCCCCAGCCAATAGCCGAGCAGAATGGACCGTTCAGCCCCCGACATGAGCGTGAGCGAAACGCCGCCGATGAACTCATCACTATCTTTCAGCGCGATGGCGTAGGTCACGGCCTCGCCGCGCTCGCGCTCCGCCCGGCTATTAGTCAGCCAATATTCGGCGTGATACGGCTTATAGGGGTGCGGAATCGCGGCGGTGCGGTCCGAAATATCGGGATCATTGGCGAGTTTGGTAATAACCGCCAAATCCCCCGGCCGCAGGGGCCGGAGGCGCAGACGCGCGGTGTCGAGGATCGGCTGCGGCAGCAGCGGATCAGCTCCGATAGCTGCCATTGATATCGATATAGCCGTGGGTCAGATCGCAGGTCCAGACGCGGGCGGTGCCGCTGCCGAGGCCAAGATCGACCTTCAGGTGCACCTCTTTACCCTGCATATGGGCATTGATCGGGGCCTCGTCATAGCCTTCGACGCGCTGGCCCTCGTGCGCCACGCTATAGCCGCCGAACCAGATCGAGAGCTTATCGCGGTCCGCCGGTTGCCCGGCCTTGCCGACCGCCATAACAACGCGGCCCCAATTGGCGTCTTCCCCAGCGATGGCGGTTTTCACCAGGGGCGAATTGGCGATGGCGAGCGCCACCACTTTTGCCGAGGCGTCCGAAACCGCGCCGTCCACATCGACAGTGACGAACTTCTGGGCGCCTTCGCCGTCGCGGGCGAGCTGTTGGGCGAGATCGGTGCACACGGCTTCGAGCGCCGCGCGGAAGCTTTCGGCGCGCGGATCGGCGGCATCGGTGATCGCGGCGTTTCCGGCCTTGCCGGTCGCGCAGAGAACCACCGTATCGGAGGTGGAGGTATCGCTATCAACCGTGATGCAGTTGAAGCTTTTGTCCGACGCCGGGGCGAGCAGGGCTTGCAGCGCGTCGGCGCTAATCGCGGCGTCGGTGAAGAGGAAGCCGAGCATGGTTGCCATATCCGGCGCAATCATGCCCGAGCCCTTGCAGATCCCGTTGATGCGCACGGCAACGCCATCGATGGTGGCGGTTGCCGTGGCGGCTTTCGGGAAGGTATCGGTGGTCATAATGGCTTCGGCGGCGGCTTGCCACGCGTCATCGGCCAGGGTTTGCGCAATGGCGGGCAGTCCGTCGGTAATCTTGTGATCGGGCAGCGGCTCGCCGATCACGCCCGTCGAGGCGATGAAGACTTCGGACGGTTTGCAGCCTAAGAGGGCGGCGGCGGCGGTTGCCGTGCGTTCGACCGAGGCCCACCCGGCTTTGCCGGTAAAGGCGTTGGAGTTGCCGGAATTCACCACAATCGCCCGCGCGGTGCCGCCTTTTTGCGCGTCCCGGCACCAATCGACCGGGGCCGAGCGGGTGAGCGACTTCGTATAGACCCCCGCAACCGTGGTTCCGGCGGCAAGTTCCGCCAGAAACACATCGGTTCGGCCCGAATAGCGCACCCCGACCGCCCCGGAGGCGAGGCGGACGCCCGCAATCGGCAGCAGAGTGGGAAACGCAGCAGGGGCGAGCGGCGAGACGAGCTTTGCCATCGGTTAGGGCTTTCGCGGCTAAATTATTGGGCGGCGGGCAGCGGCTTGCCGTCGATATCGAATTTTTCGATTTTCGCGGTCTTGCGCAGGTCTTCCACGATCTTGGTAATCATTTCCTGCGACATTTCCGAGGTGAGTTGGTCGCGCACGTCCGCGAGCGCCGGGGCTGCCGTCTGGCGGCGCTGTTCCAGCTTAATCACGTGCCAGCCGAACTGGCTTTTCACCGGCTCTTGGGTGAATTCATTCGGCTTCAGGGCAAAGGCGGCTTCGGAGAATTCCGGCACCATGTCTTCGCGGGTGAAGAAGCCCAAATCGCCGCCTTCTTTGGCCGACCCATCGGTTGATTTGGCTTTGGCTAGGGCCGCGAAATCGCCGCCTTTTTTCAGCTCGGCAATGATTTCTTTGGCAACCACGTCGCTCGCTACGAGGATATGGCGCGCGCGCACTTCTTCCTGCTGCGGATTATCTTTCAGGAACTGCTGATAGCGCGCTTCCAGCGCCTTATCGTCCACCTTCGCCGCGACGGCGCGGTTCAGGTAGATTTCCTGGACGACGCGATCTTCGTAGTCCGCCAGTTTGCGCTTCACTTCGGGATCGTCGTTCAGCTTCTGGGCGCGCGCGGCACCGGCGATCAGCTTGCCGTCGACCAGACGGTCGAGAATCAGCGGATAGACGGTTTGCATCGGCATCTGCTGCACCTGCGGCGGCAGCCCGTCGAGCGAGCGCACGAGGTCTGAGCGGCGAATGTCAATGGTCCCGGCGCGGGCGATCACCGGGTCATCCTTGGCGGCGGGTTGCTTCAAAAACTCGCCGATCGTTTGCGCCGAAACCGGGGCTGCAACGAGAAGCGCCGCCGACAGCATGAGCCGGCAAGGAACGGGGTGCGGGAAGAAGCAAACAACATGGTCCAAGGATCCTTTGGATCGGCGATGGCGTAACCGGAACGCGCCCGGCGTCTCACGGCATACTGCACAAGGGATTGCGGCAAACAAGAGGCAAAACAGGGACGGGCGCGCGCTGGAGTGCTATAATGCTGCCCCATGAGCGCCCCTTCCCTCGGTCTTGCCGTGTCCCGACCCCGCCGAAAGGGCAAAAATCCAAAACAGGAGTCCTTCCCGGTTGCCCTGCGCTGGCTTGCCGGACGGGAGCGGACGGCGATTTTGGCCTTCTATCGGTTCGCGCGCGCCGCCGACGATTGGGCCGATACACCTGACCCGGCTTTGAGTGTCGAACAGCGGCTTGCGGGCCTATCCCAGGTGCAGGCCGAGGCTTTGGGCGCGCTGGCCTTCTGCCCGCCCGCTTTTGCTGCGCTGGACGCGCTGCTGCCGGCCTTCGAAGCCGATGCGCGCGGTGATTTACCGGAGGATTTCGGCGCGGCGGTGGCCGCCTGCCGGGCCTCATCGGAGCCCGTGGGGCGGTTCTTGCTGGCGCTGCACGGCGAATCGCCGTTGCTCTATCCGGCGGCGGACGCGCTGTGTTTGGCCCTGCAACTGCTTAATCATCTTGGCGATAACGGCGGCGACAGGGTGCGTTGGGGGCGG
>NZ_LAJY01000177.1 GCF_000963705.1 Elstera litoralis
AACGTCCCATGCCCGTCACAAAAAGATTCTTGGTCTTGCCAAGGGTTATCGCGACCGTAATTCGTCCAACTACCGCATTGCGCTGGAAAAGGTCGAAAAGGCGCTGCAATACGCCTATCGGGATCGCCGTAACAAGAAGCGCACCTTCCGCGCGCTTTGGATCCAGCGCATCAATGCCGGTGTGCGGGAACATGGCATGATCTATTCGCAGTTCATCAACGGGCTGAAGAAGGCGGGTATCACGCTGGACCGTAAGGTTCTGTCGGATATTGCCACGCGCGAGCCGGCATCGTTTAAAGCCTTGGTCGAAAAGGCCCAGGCTGCTCTGGCCGCTTAAGTCTGGCGTAACGCCGCTTAACTGCTCAGAGTTGGTATTGGAAGGGCCGTTCCCCCTGCGGAGCGGCCCTTTCTTTTTGAGAATTTTCACGTCTCTTTCGTCGTAAAGGTGCCCCGATGAGCGATCATTCGTCGCTAGAGGAAAGCCAAGCCAAGGCGCTGGCCGAATTCGATGCCGCCGCCGATCTTGCCGCGCTGGATGCGGCGCGCGTTGCCCATTTGGGCAAAAGCGGCACGGTGGCCGGGCTGATGGCCCGCCTCGGCAAGCTGCCGCCGGACGAAAAGCGCGCCTTCGGTCAGGCCGTCAATACGGTCAAGCAAGCGCTGGAAGCGCGGCTTACCGAGCGCCAGACCGTATTGAAGGCCAAAGCCCTGGAAGCGCGGCTGGCGTCCGAGCGCATCGATATTTCCTTGCCCGTCGAAGCCCAGCGCGGCGGAAAGATCCATCCGATCAGCCAGACGATTGACGAGATCGTGGCAATTTTCGGCGAGATGGGTTTCTCCGTCGCCGAGGGGCCGGATATTGAGGATGATTTCCATAATTTCACCGCGCTGAATTTCCCCATCGGCCACCCGGCGCGGGAAATGCACGACACGTTCTACCTGCCGGATGCGCCCGAGCCCGGTAAGGACGGCAGTCATCGCATGCTGCTGCGCACGCACACCTCGCCGGTGCAGGTGCGCACGATGCTGAGCAAGGCCCCGCCAATCCGCGTCATCATTCCCGGCCGCACCTATCGGTCCGACAGCGATATGACGCACACGCCGATGTTCCATCAGGTCGAAGGGCTGGTGATCGACAAAAAGACTCATATGGGCCATTTGCGCGGCTGCCTGACAGATTTCGTCCGCGCCTATTTTGAGGTGGATGATGTGCCGGTGCGTTTTCGCCCCAGCTTTTTCCCCTTCACCGAACCCTCGGCGGAGGTCGATATCGGCTGTCTGCGGCGCGGCGGCGAACTGAAGATCGGTAATTTCGGCGATTGGCTGGAAATCCTCGGCTCCGGCATGGTGCACCCGAACGTCATCCGCGCCTGCGGGCTTGACCCGGAGGAGTACCAGGGCTTTGCTTTCGGCATGGGGATTGAGCGCATCGCCATGCTGAAATACGGCATTCCCGACCTGCGCACCTTCTTCGACGCCGATACCCGTTGGCTCGACCATTACGGCTTCCCGCCGCTCGACATTCCCTCGCTGATTACGGGGTTGGCCCGATGAAATTCCCGCTATCCTGGCTGAAAGAGCATCTCGATACCGATGCGTCGCTGGAAACCATTACCGACGCGCTGACCAGCGTAGGGCTGGAGCTGGAAGGGATCACCGATCCCTCCGCTGCCCTCAAGGGGTTCCGCACCGCGCGTATTATTGAGGCGAAGAAGCACCCGAACGCCGACAAATTGCGCGTCTGCCGCGTCGATACTGGGGCAGGTGAGATTCAAGTCGTCTGCGGTGCCCCCAATGCCCGCGACGGGCTGCTGACCGTGCTCGCCCTGCCCGGCATGACCGTGCCGAACTCCGGTGCGGTGCTGAAGAAGGGTGAGATTCGCGGTGAAGCCTCCGAAGGCATGCTCTGTTCGTCGCGCGAATTGAACCTGTCGGACGAGCATGACGGCATTATGGAGCTTGCCGACGATACCGCTTTGGGCGTGGAACTCGGCGATCTGCTCGGCCTTGCCGATCCGGTCATCGAAATCGCTGTAACGCCGAACCGCGCCGATGCCTTGGGCGTGCGCGGCATTGCGCGGGATCTCGCTGCCAAGGGCCTCGGCACCTTGAAGCCGCTGCCGGTTCCGGCGATTGCCGCCCAGCCCCTGCCCGGCCCCATGATCTCGATTGATCTGCCGGAGAATAATCGCGCCTGCCCGGTCTTCTTCGCCCGCGTGATTAAGGGCGTGAAGAATGGGGAAAGCCCGGCGTGGCTGAAGCAGAAGCTGCAAGCCGTGGGCCTGCGCCCCATTTCGGCGCTGGTCGATATTACCAACCTGCTGACGCTGGACCTCAACCGCCCGGCCCATGTGTTCGATCTCGGTAAGCTGATCGGCGATCTCACGATTCGCCCGGCGGCGGACGGCGAAAGCCTCGCCGCCCTGAACGGCAAGACCTACACACTTGAGCCGGGCATGACGGTCATTGCCGATAGCAGCGGCGTGGTCTCGCTCGGCGGCATCGTCGGCGGCGAGGGCACGGGCTGCGGGTTCGACACGCAGGACGTGTTGCTGGAAATCGCCTATTTCGACCCGCTCAGCACCGCCCGCACCGGCCGCAAGCTGGGGGTTCTGTCGGACGCGCGCTACCGCTTCGAGCGCGGCATTGATAGCGGCTTCTGCGAAGATGGGTTGGCCTTCGCCACGCAATTGATTCTCGATCTCTGCGGCGGCACCCCCGGCCCGGTCATTCAGGCGGGCAATGTGCCCGACACGCGCCGCACGCTCACCCTCCGCCTCAGCCGCTGCGGAAGCCTCGGCGGCGTTGACGTTGGGAACGATGAACAGGCGCGGATTCTGACCGCGCTCGGCTTCGGCGTAACGCCAACCGGCGATACGCTTTCCGTCATCCCGCCGTCGTGGCGCGACGATATTGAGGGCGAGGCCGATCTGGTCGAAGAAGTCTTGCGCATTCACGGGCTCGATTCGATTGTTCCCGTGTCGATGGCCGTCGAAGGCCTGCCCCCGCTGGCGATCTCGCCCGCGCAGAAAACGCCTGACCCAGCTAAAAACGCCTGCTGGCCGGGCGCGGGTTGTTCGAGGCCGTTACCTGGTCCTTCCTTGCCAAAGCCGATGCACTCGCGTTCGGCGGCGGGCAGGACGAATTGGCTGTGGTGAACCCCATCGCCGCTGATCTCGACCATATGCGCCCCTCGGCCCTGCCGAACCTGCTGGCTGCCGCCTCCCGCAACCGCGCGCGCGGTGT
>NZ_LAJY01000178.1 GCF_000963705.1 Elstera litoralis
CAGCAAGCAGCGCCGCGTCCGCCCGTAGCGCAACCCGTTCCGGCGACCCCGCCCGCAAAGCCCGCCGCCGTGTTGCAGGGCCTCGATAAGGTCACGGCGCGCGTCTCCAAACTCACTATTCCGGTTGGCGAGGCGGCGAATTTCGGCAGCCTCACGATCCACGTCGATGCTTGCATCAAGCGCCCGCCGGAAGAGCCGCCGGAAAACTCGGCCTTTTTACGCATCGTCGATCACCCGCCGCAGCCCGCGAGCCAGGGCAAGGCGACGCCAACACCGAGCGATCCCTTTTTAAGCCTGCCCGACCGTCTGATTTTTTCGGGCTGGATGTTTGCGTCCTCCCCGGCGCTGCACCCGCTGGAGCATCCGGTCTTCGATGTGATTGTGCTGGACTGCCGCTAACCTCGACGTTGGCCTTACCCTTCGAGCGCGCCGGGTTTGCGGCCCTCTCGGCCCAAATCCCCGCTGAGTTTTCTCTTAGTCTGGGATGCCCCACATGCTTCGCCAAAGCGATTTCCCGCCGCCGCCTGCCGCCCGTGCGAAACCTTTCACTCATCCCGACGGGCGGCCCGATCCTTGGGCGTGGCTGCGCGACCCCGGTTATCCCGAGGTCACGGACCCGGAGATTCTCGGCTATCTGACGGCCGAAAACGCCTATGTTGAAAGCGTGTTGGGCGGTACGGACGACCCGCGCCGGGCATTGCTGACCGAGTTGAAAAGCCGGGTGATCGAGGACGAGCGCACACCACCGGAATGGGATCATGGCGTCTGGCTATGGGGGCGGTATCAACCGGGGCAGCAATATGCCCAAACCTGCCTCGCCGGGTCGTTGGAGGAGGCGAAAGCCAATCGCGGCACGGTTATTTTCGATCAGAATCTGCGGGCGGAGGGGAAGCCCTATTACGCTCTGCGCGGGCTCGAACTCTCCCCCGACCGCCGCTTCCTGGCGGTGCTGGAGGATACCGACGGCTCGGAACGGTTAGTGCTGCGGGTCAGAGATTTGGCCAACGACAGCTTTCTGCCGATTGAAATCGGTGATTGCACTTACGGGCTGGAATGGTCGGCCGATAGCAGCCGGATTTTCTATGTCAAGCAGGATGCGCAACAGCGCCCGCGCTGGGTTTATGCCCATACGCTCGGCAGCGACCCCGCGACCGATACGCTGATCTATCACGAGGCCGATCCCACCTTCTACTTGGGGATCGAGCGTAGCCCGAGTGGGCGTTACCTCTTCATTGTCGTGGCGCAGAAAACCTGCTCCGAGCAGTGGATTTTGTCCTTGGAAGGGGCGGGTACGCAGCCGCGTTGCCTAAACCCGCGCCGCGCTAACCACGAGTACAGCGCCTTCGACCGCAATGGCGAATGGTTGATTCTCACGAACGACACGCACCCCAATTTCCGCGTGGTGCGGGCAGCGTTCGACCGTTTGGATGAGGCCGATTGGCAGGAGGTCATCCCCCCCTCCGATATGGTTTTCATCGAAGGGATTAGTGGGACCGCGCATTTTTGGTACGTCACCGAGCGCACCGACGAAGCGCGCAAGCGGGTTCGGATCATCACCGCCGGGCAGGACAGCGATGCGGGCGCGCAGGAAGTGACCTTCCCCGATGCCGCCTATGCTCTCTGGGTACTGCCTGGGTATGATTGGCAACGCCGAACCCTACGCCTGCGCTATGAAACGCTGGCGCGCCCGAAGACCTATTTCGACTATCACGTCGGCAGCAAACGCCTGGACATTGTTCAGCAGACCGAGATTCCCGGCGGGCACAACCCCGATGACTATATTGTCGAGCGCCTGTGGGCACCCACCCCCGATGGCGAGCGCGTGCCGCTCTCGGTGGTGCGGCGGCGCGATGTAGCGCTGGATGGGACGGCCCCGACGCTGCTCTACGGCTACGGCTCCTACGGCGCAAGCATGGATGCCGCCTTCAGCACCAATCGTCTGAGTTTGCTCAGCCGAGGTTTCGTCTACGCCCTCGCCCATATTCGCGGTGGGGAAGAGCGCGGGCGGCGTTGGTATGAGGACGGTAAGTTCCTCAAGAAGAAAAATACCTTCACCGACTTCATCGCCGCTGGCGAGCATTTGATTGCACAAGGCTATTCCCAGAAAGGCCGTATCGGCTGCATGGGCGGCAGCGCGGGCGGCATGTTGATGGGGGCGGTACTCAATCTGCGCCCGGATCTCTGGGGCGCGTCGGTGGCGCAGGTGCCGTTCGTGGACGTGCTCTCGACCATGCTCGACGATAGCCTGCCGCTGACGGCCTTCGAGTACGAGGAATGGGGCAATCCCAACGACCCCGCCTATTACGCCTATATGCAGAGCTATAGCCCCTACGATCAGGTGGCGGCGCAGGCCTATCCGCCGATCCTGATTACCGCCGGGCTCAGCGATCCGCGCGTTACCTATTGGGAGCCGGCGAAATGGGCGGCGAAATTGCGCGCCACCAAGACCGACGATTCGGTTCTGCTGCTGCGCACTGAAATGAGCGCCGGGCACGGCGGCGCGTCCGGGCGCTATAAGGCGCTGGAGGAAATCGCCGAAACCTATGCCTTCCTCTTCAAGGCGCTTGGGATCGCGGGTTGATGCGGGCGGTTCACCTCTTCATTGAGGGCCGCGTTCAGGGCGTCGGCTTTCGCGATTGGCTGCGCCGCGAGGCCGAGGGGCTCGGGCTCCACGGTTGGGTGCGCAATCGGGGCGATGGGCGTGTCGAAGCGCAGGCCCAAGGCGCGCCGGAGGCGATTCAGAAGCTCGTCGCCGCCTGCCATCGCGGGCCGGAGTTAGCGCATGTCAGACATGTGGAATTGGACGAGATTCCGATTAATTCGGCGCTTTCTGCCGAATTCGTGCGATTATCAACTGTTTCGTAACTGAGTCTCTTGTCATAATAATCTTGTCGGTTTGTTTGTGTAGGGTCACGGTAAACAGTAGCGCGAACCGCAGAACGCCACCGCGAGGGGTAAGACCATGTTTTTGTATCAGGCTTATAACGCTCAACAGGCTGCGATGGAGCCGTTGCGTTGGTTTGCCAATGAAGTCCGCACCTTTGCTGGACGTTCGGGTCTCACCTCCTCGATGTCCAACCCGATTATGGATGCCTTCACGGCGGCCTGCGATGTTGTCGCCGACGCCAAGCCGCTGCATGATCGACCCGATTACGGGATTCGCACCACTCTCGTGGATGGGCATATGGTGCCCATCGAAGAGGAAGTGGCGCTGCGCAAGCCGTTCTGCGATCTGCTGCACTTCAAAAAGCCGGGTGTGACCGGCCAGCCGCGCGTGATTGTGTTCGCGCCGATGTCGGGCCATTTTTCCACACTGCTGCGCGGGACGGTCGAAGCCCTGCTGCCGCAGCATGATGTGTATATCACCGACTGGGTGAACGCCCGCAATGTGCCGCTGTGGCAGGGGCATTTCGGCCTCGATGCCTTTATCGATTATTGCGTCGAGTTCCTGCGCCACTTGGGGCCGGATGTGACGGCGGTTGCCGTGTGTCAACCGGCAGTGCCGCTGCTGGTGGCCGTATCGGCGATGGCGCAGATGAATGATCCAGCGCAGCCGAAAGCGATGGTGCTGATGGGCGGGCCGCTCGATACGCGCGTCAGCCCGACCAAAGTGAATGAATTCGCTCAATCGGGCTCGATTGAAACCATCAAGCAGATGGTCATTACCCATGTGCCGCCACCCTATGCCGGGATGATGCGCGCCGTTTATCCGGGTTTCTTGCAGCTTTCGGGTTTCATGAGCATGAACATCGGTCGCCATGTGCGCGCCCATGTGGATATGTTCCGCAATCTGGTGAAGGGCGATGGCGAAAGCGTGACCTCCACCAAGAAATTCTACAAAGAATATCTGACGGTCATGGATATGCCCGCCGATTTCTATCTGCAAACCCTGACGGCCGTGTTCCAGAATTACGATTTGCCCTTGGGTAAATTCAAATATCGCGACATGCTCATCACCCCGTCGGCCATCGAGAAGACGGCGCTGATGACGGTGGAAGGCGCGGACGACGATATTTGCGGCCCCGGCCAAACCCAGGCGGCGCATATTCTCTGCTCGGGCATTCCGTCCGAACGGCGCATCGATTATGTCCAACAGGGCGTCGGCCATTACGGCGTGTTCAATGGCCGTAAGTTCCGCGAACAGATTCTGCCGCGTATCGCCTCCTTTATCCAAGCGGCGTAAGCCTCAAAAACCTGCGCTTCCCCCGCTGCCCGGCACTCGGAAATTTTTGCCGGGCAGCGCGCAGGGCTCGCCCATCCCCCCCGTATAAGGATAAGACGGACGGCGGCAGAGGGTACTTCTGAATGGTTCTATCGGCGTTTGGCCGATCCTGGCCGCGCTTCGGCAAACCCGAGGCGGGGGCAGAGGAGTCTGCGGTTTCTTCGTCCGCAGCGCAGCGGTTCGCCCGGATCGCGGCGGGGGATGCGCGCGCTTTCCGCGATTTGGTGGCGGAGCAAACGCCCCGGCTGCTGCGCCTTGCCATCCGGATGCTCGGCAATGCCTCGGATGCGGAAGAGGTGGTGCAGGAAGCCTTATTGAAGGTCTGGACCAAGGCTGCGCTCTGGGATGCGTCGCGTGGCCAGCCGGAAACCTGGATCTACAGTATTTGCACCAACCTCTGCCTTGATCGGCTGCGGCGGCCCAAACATATGGTGGCGTGGGAGGAGGGGTTCGATCCGCCCGATCCGACGCCGGGGGCCGATGCCGATTTGGAAACCCAGGCACGCGATCGAACGATCGCCGCCGCCATCGCCGCCCTCCCGGATCGCCAGCGCGCCGCTATTGTGCTGACATATCAGGAAGGCTCAGTAACGCCCAAGTTGCCGACCTGTTGGAGATGTCCGTCTCAGCGCTCGAAGCAGTGCTGGTGCGGGCACGCAGAACCCTGAGAGCCCGGCTCTCAACTTGGCTGGAGGAGGAACAGAATGACTAATCCATCCGGTCCCGACACGCTCGCGGACCTTCTAAGCCGCGCGGCCCCGGTGCCGTCGCCCGAGCAAACCGCCGCGCTTGAGAGCCGAATCCTCCACGCCGCTGACCGGGTTTCGATCCGCCGCGCGCCGCGAATTTGGCTGGTGCCGACCGCCGCGCTCGCGGCGAGCCTGTTTTTGGGGCTGGCGACGGGCTATGCCCTGGTTCCGGCGCAAACCCCGGCGGCCAGCGCCTCGCCGTTGATGCTTCTAACGTTGGGGCCAGCGGATATTTTTTCGAGCTGGTTCAATTTTCTCTAGGGCGCGGTTTTGGAGATTCGCAGAATGCGACAGTGGATAAAAATTGGCCTGTTGGTCTCGGTCGCCGGGAACCTGTTTCTCGGGGGGCTTTTGGTCGGCTCGGAGTTGCGCCGCCCGCCGAAGCCGCCATTCGGCCCGCCGGAGATGATGATCGAGCAGCTCGCTACCCGCCTGTCCGCCGCCGATCAGGCCGTTCTGAACGGGGTGATGGCGGAGGTGAGGGAGCGTTTCCGCACCTCGCGCGCAACGATTGAACGCGCCAAAGCGGCGACGGCGGATATTCTGGCCCAGGAGCCGCTGGATCTGGCGCGGCTGCGCCAGTCGGTCATCGAAATCGACGCGCAGATGCAAACCGTCGGCAAGGGCATTACCGACAGCCTCGTCGGCTCGGCGGAAAAATTATCGCCGGAGGGCCGGGCTTTCGTCGCCGATCTGCTGCGCCGCCCGCCGCCGCTCCCCCCGCGTTAAAGCCCCGGTATTACAGAGCGCAGGGTTTTGCCTCGGCCCCCCTTTCAGATAAACGAGGTAAACCCATGGTTTCCAGCATTGGAAGCGGCGGCTTTAGCGCGTCCGCGATTGCCCAACAGCGTCAACAGATTTTCCAGCGGGCCGACACGAATGGTGACGGCAAGGTCGATGCGTCCGAGCTTGAAAATGACCTAAAGTCGAATGCGCCGACCGACGCGCCGCAGGGCGTTTCGGGCAGCGCGCCGACCTCCGCCGAAATCCTCTCGCAACTCGATAGCGATGGCGACGGATCGCTCAGCGAAGAAGAATTCGCCAAAGCCTCGCCACCACCCCCGCCGCCGGGCGGTAAATTCGATAGCAGCACGGCTTCGACGCTGCTGTCGGCGCAGGAGGACGCCACCAACGCCCTGCTGAAGCTCTTCGAAAAATCCGATGCGAACGGCGACGGCGAAGTGACGGAGGATGAATTCACCTCCTACATCAACGACGCGGTCGACGATGAAGAGCTGAGCGCCAGCGAAACCTTCGCCAAAGCGGTTAGCCAGCTCTTCCAGAGCCAGGATACCAATGGCGACGGCGTGGTGAATGCGCTCGACACCCAGTCGAGCACTTCGGATAATTCCTCGTCGTCAAACGCCAGCGACACCGCGACCGCCGAAGCGGCCTGACTCTAATCTTTCCGTTGTCGCGTTAAAAACTCCCATCCAAGGGCACGCGCCTTTGGGGGAGTGCCGCCCTCTTTTCGCCTGAAAARRRRAAAGGGGGCGGTTTTTATGTCCCTCT
>NZ_LAJY01000179.1 GCF_000963705.1 Elstera litoralis
ACGAGTCGAAGAAGCTCTACTGCATCTATGTCGCGATCGGGCAAAAGCGCTCGACCGTGGCGCAGATCGTGAAGACGCTGCAAGATTACGGCGCGATGGATTACACCATTGTTGTGGCCGCAACCGCCTCGGAAGCCGCGCCGCTGCAATTCATCGCCCCCTATGTCGGTTGCGCGATGGGTGAATTCTTCCGCGATAACGGCATGCACGCGCTCATCATTTATGATGATCTGTCGAAGCAGGCCGTGGCCTATCGCCAGATGTCGCTGCTGCTGCGCCGTCCGCCGGGCCGCGAAGCTTACCCCGGTGACGTGTTCTACCTGCACAGCCGCCTGCTGGAACGCGCCGCGAAGATGAACGAAGCCTCCGGCCTCGGCTCGCTCACGGCACTCCCGGTCATCGAAACCCAAGCGGGTGACGTGTCGGCGTACATTCCGACCAACGTGATTTCGATCACCGACGGTCAGATCTTCCTCGAAACGGAACTCTTCTATAAGGGTATCCGGCCTGCCATTAACGTCGGTCTCTCGGTCAGCCGCGTCGGTTCCGCCGCGCAGATCAAGGCGATGAAGCAGGTTGCCGGTAAGATTAAGATGGAATTGGCGCAGTACCGCGAAATGGCGGCCTTTGCGCAGTTCGCGTCCGATCTCGACCCCGCCACCCAGCGCCTGCTGGCGCGCGGTGCTCGCCTCACCGAACTTCTGAAGCAACCGCAGTTCCAACCGATGCCGGTGGAAGAGCAAGTCGCTTCGATTTTCGCCGGGGTGCGCGGCTATCTCGATAAGGTGCCCACGGGCGACGTGACGCGCTTTGAAAAGAAGTACCGCGAGGAACTGAAAGCCAAGGCTCCGGAATTGCTGGACTCGATCCGCAATACCCGTGAAGTCACCAAGGAAACCGAAGAAAAGCTGGCGGCCTTCTTAGACCAATTCGCCAAGAGCTTCGCGTAACCTGGGGAAGCCTGACGGGAGAGCGAGAGCGCCATGGCCAGTTTGAAGGACTTGCGGCTACGCATCCGTAGCGTCAAGTCGACACAGAAGATCACATCGGCAATGAAAATGGTCGCGGCGGCAAAGCTCCGCCGCGCCCAGGAACAGGCCGAAGCCGCCCGCCCCTATGCCGAGCGCATGGAGCGGATGATCGCCACCTTAGGTTCGGGCGTGTCCAGCGACGCGCCGGTGCTGCTCACCGGCACCGGGTCGGACAAGGTCCAACTGGTGATCGTTGCGACTGCGGATCGCGGGCTGTGCGGGGCGTTCAACTCCTCAATCATCCGCGACGCGCGCCTGATGATCCGGGGCCTCCAGGCCTCGGGGAAGACGGTGAAGCTCTACTGCGTGGGCCGCAAGGGCCGCGACGGGCTGCGCAAAGAGTTCGGCGATATCATCATTGAGTCGATGGAACTCGCGGGTAAGAAGAAGCTGAGCTTCGCCGACGCCAACATTGTTGCGCAGAAGGTCATCAGCCTGTTCGATGCCGGTCAAATCGATAGCGCGCATATCATTTATGCCCGCTTCCGCTCGGCCATTGCCCAGATCGTCACCCGTCAGCAGCTCATTCCGGTGCCGCTGCCTGCCGTTGACGCAGGTAAGGCCAGCGGCGGGGCCTCGGCCCTGTACGAATATGAGCCGGACGAAGAAGCCATTCTGGCGGCGCTGCTGCCGCGTAATCTTTCGGTGCAGATCTACAAGGCTCTGCTCGAAAAATAGCGCATCGGAACATGGCGCGCGGATGACCGCGATGGACAATGCAACCCGCAACGCGGGCGATATGATTAACCGGTTGACCCTGACCTACAACCGTTCGCGCCAAGCGCAAATCACCAAGGAGTTGATCGAAATCATCTCCGGGGCGGAAGCGGTCTAAGGCGAAGCGTTTCATCGGTCTGGCAGATAGGATTTCTCCGAAGGAGAGCGGAAAATGGCGAAGAACAATATTGGGCGCGTTTCTCAGATCATCGGTGCCGTTGTCGACTGCACGTTCGAAGGCGAACTGCCGCCGATTTTGAACGCGCTGACCGTTGACAACAACGGCAAGGTGCTGGTGCTGGAAGTGGCCCAGCATTTGGGCGAACACGCCGTTCGCACCATCGCCATGGACACGACCGACGGTCTCGTGCGCGGCACGGAAGTGGTCGATACCGGCGACGCCATCCGCGTTCCGGTCGGCCCGGAAACCCTGGGGCGCATCCTCAACGTCATCGGCGAGCCGATCGACGAGCGCGGCCCGGTCGGTGCGACCCGTACGGCGGGTATCCACCGCGCGGCTCCGGCCTATATCGATCAGGCGACGGAAGCTCAAATCCTCGTCACCGGCATTAAGGTCGTCGATCTGCTCGCCCCGTACCTGAAGGGCGGTAAGATCGGCCTGTTCGGTGGCGCGGGCGTCGGCAAGACCGTGACCATTCAGGAACTCATCAACAACGTCGCCAAGGGCCACGGCGGTTACTCCGTGTTCGCCGGCGTGGGTGAGCGGTCGCGTGAAGGGAACGATCTCTATCACGAAATGATCGACTCCGGGATTATCAAGACCGATGGTCCGGGCTCGAAAGTGGCCCTCGTCTACGGTCAGATGAACGAGCCGCCGGGGGCGCGTGCGCGCGTGGCGCTGTCGGGTCTGACGCTTGCTGAATATTTCCGCGATGAAGAAGGCCAGGATGTGCTGTTCTTCGTCGATAACATTTTCCGCTTCACCCAAGCGGGCGCGGAAGTGTCGGCACTCTTGGGCCGTATCCCGTCGGCGGTGGGCTATCAGCCGACCCTGTCGACCGACATGGGCCAGTTGCAAGAGCGCATCACCTCGACGAAGAAGGGGTCGATCACCTCGGTGCAGGCCATTTACGTGCCCGCCGACGATTTGACCGATCCGGCCCCGGCCACCTCCTTCTCGCATTTGGACGCAACGACGGTGCTGTCGCGTCAGATTGCCGAAATGGCGATCTTCCCGGCCGTCGATCCGCTCGATTCGACCAGCCGTGCGCTTGATCCGCGCATCGTTGGCGAAGAGCATTATCAGGTCGCCCGCGACGTGCAGCGCGTGCTGCAAAGCTACAAGTCGCTCCAGGACATCATCGCCATCCTCGGGATGGACGAATTGTCCGAAGAAGATAAGCTGATCGTGGCTCGCGCCCGTAAGATCCAGCGCTTCCTGTCGCAGCCGTTCCACGTCGCCGAAGTCTTCACCGGCACGCCGGGCGTGTTCGTGAAGCTCGAAGATACGATCCGCGCCTTCAAGGGCATCGTCGCCGGGCAATATGACGATCTGCCGGAAGCCGCCTTCTACATGGTCGGCACCATCGAAGATGCGGTGGAAAAGGCAAAGCGTCTCGCAGCGGAAGCGGCCTAACCCTTCCTGCCTAAAGGGGGGAGAGGCCGCAAAGCCACCCCCCGTTTTGACGACCAAGACTTAAGGAATGCGCAGCATGGCCGGTAAAATCACCTTCGAACTCGTCTCGCCGGAGCGTCTCGTCCTCTCCAAGCCGGTCGATATGGTGGTCATGCCCGGCACCGAAGGCGAGTTCGGCGTGTTGGTCGGCCATGCGCCGATTTTGGCGACGCTCGATCCCGGCGTCGTCGCGGTCCATGACGGCGGCCAAATCGTCGATCGCATTTTCGTTGCGGGCGGCTTTGCCGAAGTGACGGCGGAACGCTGCGTGGTATTGGCGGAAGACGCGGTGTCGGTGAAAACGATCGACGTTGCAGCGGCGGCAGCGCCCTGCGCGAGGCGGAAGCGGGCACCGATCAAGCGGCGCTGAAGCTGGCGCGGGCGCGCGTCGCGGCAACCCAGCGCACCGCCTAACGCGTTTTCTTCAGAAGCGTTCAATGCGGCTCGCCCTTTTGGCGGGCCGTTTTGCTTTTGGGGTAAATGCTTCAGAAGATTAAGCCTTTCCCCATAAAACCGTCACACCAATATCACGCGGCTGTCGCGGGTTATGGGGATGGTATCGCCCTCAGGTTGATCTCCTTGGAGGGTCTAGAATGACTATTTCGGTTTCGCGCGCGCTAACGGCGGCTTTGGTTCTCGGCACGGCGCTGACGGCTTCGACCGGCGCGCTGGCACAATATAAGACGCTGGACGGCAAAAAGCCCCTCGTCGTCGGCCATCGCGGCGCCAGCGGCTATCTGCCGGAGCATACGCTTGAGGCCTATACGAAGGCGATTGAAATGGGTGCCGATTTCATCGAGCCCGACCTGGTCGCCACGAAAGACGGTATTCTGGTCGCCCGCCACGAGCCGATCATTTCCGGCACCACCGATGTGGCCGATCGTCCCGAATTCGCCAACCGCAAGCGCGTCCGCAATCTCGATGGCGTTGCCACCGACGATTGGTGGGTCGCCGATTTCACCCTCGCCGAACTGAAGACGCTGCGCGCCAAGCAGGCGTTTGCCGACCGCGACCAGTCGAACAACGGCAAGTTCCTGGTCCCGACCTTTCAGGAAGTGATCGATCTCGCCAAAAAGGAAAGCGCCCGGTTGGGCCGCACGATCGGCATTTATCCGGAAACCAAGCACCCGACGTTCCATCACGCCATCGGCCTGCCGCTGGAAGATCGTCTCGTGGCGCAGTTGAAGGCCGCCGGTTGGAATGAAAAGGCTGATCCGGTCTTCATCCAGAGCTTTGAAGTCTCGAACCTCAAGTATCTGCGCACGAAGACCAACCTGCGCCTCGTGCAGCTCATCGATGCCGATGACGTGGATAAGGACGGCAATATCTCCCTCGCCGCCCCCTATGATAAACCCTATGATTTTGCCGTTCTCGGCGATAAGCGCACCTTCAAGGACCTGCTGACCCCGGCGGGCCTTGCGGACATCAAGACCTATGCCGATGGCGTCGGCCCCTGGAAGCCCTACATCGTTCCGGGCAAGCAGGTTGATGCCGATAACGACGGCAAGCCCGACGATCTGAACAAAGATGGCAAGATCGACGAGCAAGATCGCGTTCTCCTGCCGGAAACCGGCCTAGTGAAAGCCGCCCATGATGCGGGCCTCGTTATCCACACTTGGACGTTCCGTAACGAGCCGAAGCGCTTGGCATCGGACTTTAAGGGCGATCCGGCAGCGGAATATAAGCTATTCTTCGGCCTTGGCGTCGATGGCCTGTTCAGCGATTTCCCGGATGCCGCCGTTAAAGCGCGCCCGTAACCTCAGCATCGCAGACGGTTCGATCACGGACGCGGGTATACCGGCGTCCGTTTTTTTATGACACTGCGTTTAAGCTTCCTTAAGCCTTGATGCGTACAAAATGTCGCAGATCAAAAATGACGGGCTGACCTCATGTTCCTTGATGCACTGATTGAAGACGATCTTGCTTGGTTGGGGACAATCGGCGACCGGGCGGAATATCAGCCCGGCGCGGTGCTGATCGCCGATGGGGCACAAGCCTCCGACCTATTTATTCTGCTCTCGGGGCATGCGGCGGTTCTTGGGGCGGGCGCGGTTTTGGCGCATTTGCGCCCCGGCGACGTGGCGGGGGAAATCTCGCTGATCGATGGCCTTCCTGCGTCGGCGACCGTGATGTTAACCGCCCCAGGGCAGGTGATGCGGGTTCAGCGTCAGCCCCTGTTGGCGCGGCTTGAGTCCGGCGATGGGTTCGCCTTCCGCTTCCATCGCGCCGTCGCCATGATTTTGGCAGGCCGTTTGCGCGGCTCCAATCAGCGCCAAGTCATCGGGTCGGATGCGCGGCGGGCGCTCTCACAGCTTATGGCCGCCTAAAAGAAAATTAGCTCTCCCAACGAGAGTGGCAACATTTAAGTCACTTTCGTGACTTCCTAATAATTGATTAGTGAAATCGATGTTACGCTTTTTCGGTACGATGAACTGAGCACGCGCCGGCGATGAACCGGGCGGCCGACCGAGGAGGCTAAAGGAAATGACAGCGACCATTCGCACAAAGTTGCTGGTGGCGTTTGGGCTGACGGCTGGACTGACGATTGCAGCCGCAGGTGTGGCTTGGCAGGGGTTCGGGCGGTTGTCCGATATGCTCGCCACCATTTCCACTGAAAGCGTGCCAAACCTAAGCTTGGCGCAGGAATTAGGGGTTAAGGCGAACGCGATTGCGGCGGCTGCCCCGTCGCTGCTCGTCACCGCCGATCAAGGCGCGCTCGGGGTGGAGCAGGCGCGGCTGATCGGGTATCTGGCCGATGTTGAAACGAAGATTATAGCCCTGCGCTCGACCCTGTCGGCGGCGGAATGGGACGCCCTAAACGGGCATTACCAAGGCCTCGCCGCTATTCTCACCGCCCTTGAGGACCATCACCGTCAAGTGCTTGCCTCCGGGCTGGCGGTTCTGAAGGCGGCCGCAGAGGCGAGCGAAAAGACGGAAGCCGCGTCGGCGCTCGTCAATCCGCTGGTGCGCAGTGCCTCCTTCACGCTCGAAACCGTGATGGAAGGGCTGGACGCCGGGATTGTCGATAAAAACATTAAGCCCTTAGCCGATTTCAAAACATTGCGCACGGCCTTGCAGGTGCAGCGCGAGGTCACGCAACTGCGGGCATTGCTGCTTCAGGGCGCCGTTGCGCAAACCGCGCCGGCGCTGGCAGAGGCCAAAGCGGGTTATGCGAAATCCCAGGCGGCGGTGAGCAAACTGCTGAAATCTATGGGCGATGCGGCGGTCTCGATCGGGCTGGACGATGGCGCGGCGCAGGTCGCGACCGCTGCGGAGGCGCTGTTTGCCGCCCGCACCCTCTATCTCGCCGAGGCCGGGAAGGAAATCGCGACATTGGCGGCAGCGGGCGACGCGGTGATGGCCTTGACGCGCGCGTCCGATGGGATTGCCGCGACGATGCAACGCGGCATGGGCGACGGTATCGGCGCACTCGATTCGGGTATCGACCAAGCGCGTTTACTACTGCTGGTCTTAGGCGCGGGCGGACTGGCGTTTGCCGGGATCGTCGGCTGGTTCCTGGTTCATCGCGGGATTGCCCGGCGCTTGCACGCGCTGGCGGCGGCGATGGAGCGAGTCCGCCTCGGTCAACTCGATGCACCGATTCCGGCGGGCGGCACCGATGAGATTTCGGGCATGGCGGCGGCGCTTCTGACTTTCCGCGATACTGCCGTGCGCGCAGCCCAGCGGGATGAGGAGGCCAAACAGGCGCAAACCTTGGCTACCGAGGAGCGGCGGGTGACGCTGCAAGCCCTCGCCAGCCGCTTTGAAGCCAGCGTGCAACAGGTCGTGGGCTCGGTCGCGGTTGCGGCAGGGGCCATGCATCTAACCGCTGAGCAAATGTCGGCGATGGCCGGGCAGACCAGCACCCAATCGGCGGCGGTTGCGGCCTCGGCTGAGCAGGCGACGCAGAATGTCCATATGGTCGCCGTCTCCGCCAATCAACTCACCGGCTCGATCAGCGAAATCGGCGCGCAGGTAACGCGCTCCACCGAAATTGCCGGGCGCGCCGTGACCGAAGTTTCGGATATTAACGCCGCCCTCAGTGGGCTAACCCAAGCCGTTGGGCGAATCGATTCGTTTGTGACGCTGATTTCCGACATTGCCGGACAAACTAATCTGCTCGCCCTCAACGCGACGATCGAGGCGGCACGGGCCGGCGAGGCCGGGCGTGGCTTTGCCGTCGTCGCGGGCGAAGTCAAATCGCTGGCAACGCAAACCGCGCGGGCGACCGACGAAATCACCGCTCAGGTAAGCGATGTGCAGCGCACCGCCCAGGCGGCCGCCACGGCGGTCGGGCGGATCGGCACGACAATCAATGATCTCAGAGAGATTGCGGCGATGGTCGCGGCGGCGATCGAGGAGCAAGGGGCGGCAACGGCGGCGATCAGCGACTCGGTACAACAGGCCGCGCTCGGCACGCAGGAGGTCTCCAGCACCATTGTAACGGTGTCGGCGGCCGCCAATGAAACTGGCTCGGCGGCGCAGAATGTGCTGCATGCCGCCGATCAATTGGGCGGCTATTCGGCGCAGCTCACTGAAGAGGTCGAAGAGTTTCTAAAGGCTGTTCGGGTTGCGTAATGAAAGGGCCGGTCAAGTCGACCGGCCCATCGCCAATCGCAGCGCCAATCCGGCAAAAACGGTACCGAGCAGATATTTCTGCACTTTCTGAAAGCGCGGGCGGCTACTCATGAAGGTGCCGAAGCGCCCGCCCAGAAGCGCAATCGTGCCGGTCACAGCGCTGCCGATGATATTGAGGATCAAGACCAGAATCAGCGTCTGCCCCAGAATCGACCCGTCCTGATGGTTCAAAAACTGCGGGAAGAGGGCGATGAAAAAGAGGATGACCTTGGGGTTCAGCAGATTGCCGATGCAGGCCTGCCGGAACACCCGCCAGAGCGCGGCTTTCGGCGCTTTGGCATTGGTGAGAAAGGGCAATTCCGGGCTACGGAAAGTCTGAAATGCCATCCAGGCCAAATAGGCCGCGCCCGCATATTGCAGCACATCATAGGCCAGCGGCGAACTCTCGAAGAGTTGCGCAAGCCCGAAGGCCGCCGCGAGCGCGTGGCACGTGATCCCCACGGCAAACCCGGCGACCGAGACCAGCCCGGCTAACGGCCCCTGAGCAATCGAGCGGCTCAGCACGTAGATCATGTCCGGCCCCGGCGTGATCGCCAGCATCAGGCAGGCGAGCGAGAATAGGGCGAGAGTTTCGAAGCTCATGGGGCGCGTCCTCTCTCAAGAGATATCCAAGGGCTCCGCTCAAGGGCGACCGCGCCCTTGAGAATCCGCGATTCGGGAGCCGTCGCTTTAGGCGTCCACCTTCAAGGCCGCGACGGCTTCGGTAATCAGCCCGCCGAGGCGTTTGATACCGTCGCGCACTTTTTCGGGCGGCGGCACCGAGAAGCTGAGGCGGATAGTGTTTTTGCCCGAGCGATCCGGGTAGAAGGCCGCGCCGGGCACGAAGGCGACGCGGATTTCGGCGATGGATTTTGCCAGTATTTCGGCAGCGTCCAGCCCCTCGGGCAGCGTAACCCAAACGAACATCCCGCCTTCCGGCTCGGTCCAGCTCACGCCGTCGGGCATGAACTCGTTGAGCGCGGTCAGCATCGCGTCGCGCCGTTCGCGGTAGACAGCGCGGATTTTGGCCGCATGGTCGAAGATGATGGTTTCGGCCACTTTGAACATGGCCATCTGGTTCAGCGTCGGCGTGTGCAGGTCGGACGCCTGCTTCATCAGCACCAGCTTTTGCAGCACCGGCTGCGGGGCGACGATCCAACCGATGCGCAAGGCCGGAACGATGCTTTTGGAGAAGGTGCCGGTATAGATCACCTGACCTTGCGCTGTCGCTTCGCTCAGCGGACGCGGCTGGTTCAGCCGGTCGCTATCGAGCGCCAGCAGCGGCGGCACTGGTTCGCCATCGTAACGAAGCTGGTCGTAGGCCGAATCTTCAATGATGGCGATACCGTAGCGGTAGGCGAGTTCCAGCATCGCCCGTCGTTGCGCAAGCGAAACGGTTGCGCCGCAGGGGTTGCCGAAATCCGGCGTGAGGTAGAAGAACTTCGCCCCTTTAGCCATTTCGGCTTCGAGCGCGGCCAGATCGACGCCATCATCTTGCACGGGAACCGTGACGAAGGTCGGCTCGTAGAGGCTAAAAGCCTGAAGCGCGCCGAGGTAGCTGGGATTGGTGACGATAATCCTGTCGCCGGTGCCGATGAACAGCTTGGCGAGGAACTCCAGCCCCTGCTGGGAGCCATTGGTGATGAGGATATTATCGGCGTGGGTGGCGATGCCGATTTTCGGCAGATAGGTTTGCGCCAACCATTCGCGCAGCGGCTGATAGCCTTCCGACACCGAATATTGCAACGCCGCGTCGCGCGTTGCCGGGTTCGAGAGAATCTCGTGAAAGGTTTCCGCCAAAATGGCATGGGGAAACAGCGCCGGATCGGGAATACCGCCCGCGAAGGAAATAATATCCGGCTGATTGATGAGCTTCAGCAGCTCGCGGATTTCCGACGCGGTGAGTTTTAACGCGCGCGGCGCAAAAGCAGTGTTCCAGTCGATACTCACGGGCGCACCCCTCCCAAGACAGGGCTTCTTGATTGTTAC
>NZ_LAJY01000018.1 GCF_000963705.1 Elstera litoralis
TGCATCTTATCGGGCGTAGTAGCTTGGGGTAGCTTATCGCGCTTTTAGATAGTGTGTTGTGGTCTAGCGTATAAAAGGTTTGTTGTGGTGGCAATATTTTATTTTAATTGCGATCCATACCAATGCACCGCCAAATAGTGGAATTGCTCGCCTTAAAAGGCCGCAGGGGGCTATTTTGGATAGCAGGATAACAAAAGCCCCCTCGGGCGATTTTCGATAATCAAGACGTAGAAAAATCCCTCGCGGCGAGGATGATTTCCGACTGGATTGCCTTCTGGAAATAACGCGCCAGAAACCGCCTGGGGGCACGCCGCAAGATGAAATTGCGCAAACGGAACCCCCAGGGCGTGCCGGGAATGAACCATCCGGCGATCTTGCGGCTGCGGGTTTGCAGGGCGGTAATCGTTGGGCGCAGTTTAGCTTCGTGCCGGTCCAAGGCCGCATCGATATCGCCTGCCGTCAGTTCTTCGGCCAGCAGCCACGCCGAGGTTATCGCCATTCCCGCCCCCTGACCGGAGATGAGGGTCAGGCAGTGGGCTGCGTCGCCGAGCAGCAGAATACGGCCCTTGCGCCAGCGCGGCATCTCGATCAACAGCATATCGTCGAAGGCCATGCCGTCCTCGTCGGACAGGCTGTCAATAACCCGGTGCACATCGGGGGGCAGATCGGCGAAGACGGCGCGCAGAACTTGCCGGCGTGCCTCGGGCGGGATACGCCCGGTTTCGGGGCTCCGCCAAGCATAGAGCGTGGCGAGCCGATCCTCCCAGAGCGTATAGAATTCCACCGTTCGGCGCGGGGCGACATAGGACAGAAAATCATCGCCGAGGCCCAGAATATTCGGCACCTGGAAGGCCGCGAAACGATAGCCCAGCGGTTTGGCATATTCCGCTTCCGGGCCGAAGCTCAAGGCTCGGACGGTGGAATGCACCCCATCGGCCCCGATCAGAAGATCGCAGGTCAGCGTCGACCCATCGCTGAGGTCGGCTTCCACTGAGGTGCCGAGGTCGGTTGCCCGCGTTAGGGTGAGCCCATAGCGGATGTCGCTATCGGGGCCGAGGGCGCTTTGCAGATGTGCGACCAGGGCGGTGCGCGGCAGCGTTACCCAATCGACCCCGGCGAGGAAATCTTGGTAACGGAGGCGCAGAACCTCCCGCCCGTGGCGGTCGCGGTAGAGATTCTCCCGCACCGCCCGTTCATCCGCCTGTAACCCCGGCAGAATGCCCATGCGCCGAGCGATGTCGTAGCCCGGCCCGGAGAGGCCAAGCATATATCCATCCGAGCGTAAGGCCGGGGCACGCTCGATAACGATCGTGCGCCAGCCGATACGCTTCAACCAATAGGCCGCCGCCAGCCCCGCAACCCCGGCCCCGACGATGAGAGCGGTTTTCTGAGTCATGGTCCGCCTCAGAACTTCACATTGAGACGCGCGCCGAGCATTCGACCCGCCCCCAACTGATAAAGGTTCCCCATCGCCCCGCCGTTAAAGCCGTACACGGCGTAAGTCTTATCGGCGATATTATCGGCATAGGCCGTCAGCGCGAGAGCGTCGCTATACTCCCACGTCACCCCGGCATCGAACAACGCATAGCCCGTTTGGCTTTGGGCGGCGGCATTGCTTTCGTCGAAATAGAGTTTTCCGACATAACTCACCCCGGCGCGCGGGATCAGCGCGCCCCAACCATCCCCCAGCGGAACGCGGTAATCGGCCGAAAGATTCGCCGTCACCGATGGGGCGTAGGGCACCTTCTTGCCTTTCAGCGACACGCCCGGATTGGCTTTAGTGTCGTAGCGGGTGAATTCGCTGTGATTGAGACCAACCCCGGCGACGATGCGCAGCGAATCGGTCGGGTAAGCCGTGGCGCGCAGATCGATCCCCTTCGAGGCGACCTCGCCGACATTCTGAAGATATTGGTTCGGCTGCATGCCAACGAAGAGTTGGTAATCGTCGGTCCGCGTGTAATAGGCCGAGGCCGAGAGTTCCAGGCGCGCGGCGAAGAAGCGTCCCTTGGCCCCCACTTCGAAATTATGGGATTTCTGCGGATCGTAGGTGAAGGCGATATTCGCCGGGCTAACGTTGCGGGTAAAGCCGCCCGCCTTGAACCCGCTGCTGTAAAGCCCGTAGACGCGCAGATTGGGAGCGATTTTATAACCAAGGGCAAGCTTCGGCGAGATGGCGGAAAAACTATCCGTGCCAGACAGGGCGACAGTGCCGACCGCCCGTGCATCCACCTCCTCATAATCGAAACGCAGGCCCGGCGTGATGTCGAAACGGTCGGTAACGTGCCACGTGGCTTCGCCAAATAGGGCGTAGCTATCGATCTCCTGGCGCGAGACCTGCCGTGCTGCGGGCACGCGGCGTTCGAATTCGAGGTTCTGATAAAAGGCTCCAACGACGTAATCGACCGGCTTTTTCTGGCGCTGGTCCGACGCTAAGCGAATTTCCTGGGTGAAGGTCTTCTGATCCTCCGGCGAATAATAGCCCATGATCGTCCGATCCAGCGTCCGGTCCTGATAGCCGCTGATGGCCGCGAGCGTCGTGCCACCGAAATCGTAAGCGGCATCGAGCCCGAAACTGTTGACCGTCAGCCGATAGTTCGACGGCACCGGCACGGGGGTACGGCTCCCGAAATTTTGGCGCGGAATAAAGCGCTCCTCGTCGGAACTCTGCACCGAGCGCTGGGCGCTGACCATCACGTCCAGCGGGCTGCCGGTCGGCGCGTAGCGCAGGCGCAACCGCCCGCTGCGGTCGTGCGTATCACCCTGCCGATCGCCGCTGCCCATTTCCTCAAACTCGCCGAGGCGCTGGCGATAGGTGAGAGCGACATCGCCGTAAAGAATATCCTTCACCAATGGCCCGGCGGCTTTGACGGCACTATCGCGGTCAAGCGTGCCGTATCCGGCACTGCCCAGCAGGCGTAATTCGTTATTAGGCCGGACGGTGGTGAGACTCAAGACGCCGCCGATAGCCCCGCGCCCATAGAGGGTGCCCTGCGGGCCGTAGAGTAACTCGATCGTCTCCGTATCGAGCGGCAGCAATTGGCCAAAGGTCTGCTGATCCTGCACGCGGCCATCGACATAGACCTGTACCGAAGGATTGTAGAAATCCGGCGATGATTGGCCCCGCACCGTCATGTTCGAATAGATCGCGCCGGATCGAGGCCGGATATTGATATCGGGGAACAACCGGTCGAGATCGGCAATGCTGCGCAGGTTGCGCGCTTGCGCATCCTCTGGGGCGGCGGTTTCGATCATACCGTCCACGTCCATCGGGTCGATCGCCCGTTTCGTCGCGGTCACAACGATAGTCGGCAACGGGGCCGGCAACGGGGTCGCCGCCTGCTGCGCAAAAGCACCGATCGGGGAAAACGGCAGAAAGATAGCGGCGAGAAGGCCGAGGCGGAGGGATTGCATAGGAAGGCTCCTTCAGCGGGAAATAGTGGGTAGCAGGCGCATGGCGGGAAAAGCGGCGATGGTTAAAAGACCGGCAGCGAGGGCGAAATTGACGCTATGGCCGAAGCTATGGCCGATCTGCCCGGCGACGAGCGAGGCGATCACCGCCAGCAGCGCGTCGGCGCTTTGCAGAACAGCGAAATCGGTTCCGGCGCGGATGGGGCTGCACCAGCCCATCATCGCGGTGTAAAGCGCGACGAAGACGAGCGAGAAACTGAAAGCTTCCAAAGCCCCGAGCACGCCCAACACGGTTGGATCTCCAACCCCGGTAGCGGCCACTCCGGCGAGGGCAAGGTAAACGGCGGCATGCAGCAGCGCCGCGAGTTGAAGGGCGGTGCGCGGCGTGGCAAATTTCAACAACCAACCGCTCGCCAAGGCCCCGGCAAACCCCACCAGCGGCCCGACCGTGCCCTTGATAAGGCCGATGGTATCCAGCGATAGCCCCGCATCGACGAAAAACGGCCCGAGCATGGCGATACCGATCCGGCTACCGACCTGATAGAAAACGATAAACAGAAGGCCCCGCCGGATCGTTGGGCTGGCGAAACTAGCCTTCAAAGGTGCCCCGGTGGCATGAACCGCCGACCGACGCTGCGGCCCTTCGATATTCCCCGCCAACCACAGCGGCAGGCTTCCCAGCAGCACGCACCCTGCTGCTGCCAGCATCGCCGCCGACCAGCCGATATGCTGATAGATCGGTAACCAGAGGCCGATCCCTAAGGCGAAACCGAGATACCCCCCGGCCACCTGCATCGTGCCGCCCAGCAGATGCTTTTCCGGGGCCAAGGCTTCCACCGCCAGCGCATCGGTTGCGGTATCCTGTGTGGCGGCGATGCAGATAACGCCGCCCAGCAGCAGTGCCACGCCGATCAAACCTTCGGTCGGCGACAGAAAAGCCGCGGCGGCCAGGGCGGAAATCGTGAGTGCTTGGCACAGCAGAATCCAACTCCGCCGATGCCCGAGGGACCAGATGCCGTAACGGTCTAGCACGGGTGCCCAGAGGAACTTCAGCACCCACGGCAGAAACAGCAGCCCGAGCCAACCAATCCTATCGAGGCCGATGCCGTTCGACCGCATCACGACGGGCAGCCCCGATTGCACGAGACTGCCGACGACGCCCTGCCCGGCATAAAGCCCGACGAAGAGCAGGGCAACCGTTAGCGGATTGGGCCGTAAAAGGGGCGTTTGGCGCGGTGTCATGGGAAAGGTCCATCGGGTTGCTTCTACCCCAGCCTTAAGCCGAGCGCCCCGCCGTCACCGCCACAAACGGGGAAAGCCGCAACCCCAAGCGGGGTGGATTTGCCTGCCATCACCCGCGCTTGCCAGCCCTCGCCTGCAATGATAATAAGAATTATTCTCAATTGAGGAATAGGTCATGAACCTGAGCCTCTCGCGGCATACCGGATCGGAAATGTGACCATCGAAGAGCGGGTTCTCGCCTATGGCGACCAGACCGCTCGGCCCGTTCCCGTCGAAACCCAAATGCGCGACCGGGGGCTGGCAGCCCCGGCATTGGAAGGAAAATGCCTGCGACTCGGCATTCGTCCGGGTTTCGATATTTCTTTCTATGATCTCTTGTTCCGGGATGGGCTGTGCACCGAAGGTTATTCCGAACCATCGCTGATGATTGCCGCTTTAATCGACGGGGATGGTGAGGGTTATCTGATTGCCGAAGGGCAGCACCCCGGCGGAAAACCTATCCGCTATGCCGCCAATACAGTGTTTCTGCATTATGCCGATGTGCGGGCGTTCGGCGGCTATCGGGTGGAAACCAATAGCCGCTTTCGGATGGTTGAAA
>NZ_LAJY01000180.1 GCF_000963705.1 Elstera litoralis
TTTTTAAACCACCCGATAGGCCTCATGCGCAACCCGCCGAGGCGTGTCCCTAGACAAGCGCCAACCTTAAGCCTCAGAATGATCCATGCGGATTTTGCTGCACGATTTCGGCTGTTATGCCTTCATCATCCCGCTGGCACGGTGGCTTGCCGATCAGGGGCACCAGGTGTTGCATCTGAGCGCTAAAGAACTGGTCGGGCCACGGGGAACCCCCGTTCACCAAGAAGGCGACCCGCCTGGCCTAGCCTTCGATACGGTTCGTCTCGGGCATCCTTTCACGCGCTACGCTCTGCCCCGCCGCATGCTGGACGAATACCGCTACGGCCGGGGGTTGGCTCGCAAGAGTCTGGAATTTCGGCCCGATCTCATTCTCTCGGCCAATACCCCCCCTCTCGCCCAGGCGGTTGCCTTCCAAAACGCCCGCCGCCGCAGAATTCCCTGTGTTGCGTGGGTGCAGGATATCTTCAGCCTTGGGGCCGCGCCGATGGTCGAAAGGCTGCCAAAGCCCATCGCCGCGCTTGCCCTGGCCGCTCTGCGCCGGTTGGAATTCGGCACCTTATCTCAGTCAGCGGGTCTGATCGTCATTGCCCCCTCCTTCCTAGCGAGTTTGCAGGCCCACGGAGTTCGGCAGCCGATGACGCTCGTTCAGGAGAATTGGGCCGCGCCCACTCAAGCTACCCTCGAACGCCAAAAATCTTGGGCGGACACGCAGGGAATTGGCGGCAGTAAGATCATCCTCGCGGCAGGCACCTTGGGGCGGAAACACGACCCGGCGCTTTTGGCCCGACTTGCGAGCGACCTGACGAAAGACCCTGAGGTGCGCCTCATTATCGTCAGCGAAGGCCCTGGACGGGACCATCTCGAAACGCTGAAAACCGCTCGGGCGCTGCCGAATTTGATTTTGCTCGATTATCAGCCTGCCGCACAGGTTCCGGCCATGCTGGCCAGCGCCGATATCGGCATCGTTCAACTCAATGCCGTCGCCAACGGTATGTCCATCCCCTCGAAGGTCTATAGTTATGCGGCGGCGGGCTTGCCGATTTTGGCGGCGATTCCCCAGACAAACCATGCCGCTTGGCTTATTCGCCACTATGGTCTTGGCCTTGTGGTTGAACCCGACGATCATCCGGGGTTTATAGCGGCGGCGCGACGACTGCTAGAGGATGCGTCGCTCCGGCAGGCGTGCGGGGCGGCGGGGTTGGCCTTCACTGGGCAGCACGGCAATATTGCCGCTATCGGTGGCCGTATCATGGCGTTCCTGGAAGAGGTCCGGGGCCTTACACCTCAAGACTGATGATCGGGTCGGAGTAAGAATGCTGTCACCAAAGTCCCTCATTCCCTTGCTGCCCATCGGTCCCGAAGCCGATTTGCTGCGTAGAGCGGCGCTCTGGCCCAGCGGAAAAATAGAGATTACCGCCGACCAGATCGACACTCTCGATCGGCGCTTGCTGCTGGAGCTTGCCCATGAACACCGGCTTCTGCCCCCCCTCTTCGGGGCCATTGAGGCATCGGGCTTAGCGGCGCTTTGGCCGGAACTCCGGGCCGCCCAACAGCGGGAGAGCATGCGGGCTCTGCATCAAGCCGCTGTAACCCTGCGCCTCCTAGACCGCTTCGAGCAAGCCGGCTGCCGCGCCCTGGTCTTGAAGGGGCAGGCGCTAAGCGCGCAGCTTTATGGCCGAGCCGATGTGCGGATGTCGTCGGATATCGATTTTCTGATCGATCCGGCGATGATGTCCAGAGCCCATGAGATTATCGTTGAAAGCGGATTTAAGCCTTTTTTCCCGGTTTCCGTTGAAAATCTTTCCTTTGTGAATAAAGATCAGGCGTATTTCTCCGGAAAAATTATGATAGAACTTCATTGGCGTTTATTCGATAATCAGGCATTTTTACCTTGGTCTTTCGAATACTTATGGTCAAATCGATCTTTCGTGAGCTTGATGGAAAGTAAGAAAGTTCCTACACTCCCTCGGGATCAGCATATTTTTTATCATACTTTGCATGGTTTGCGTCATGGATGGCAACGTTTAAGGTGGCTGGTCGATTTAACCATTCCATTTCAAAATGAAAATGATATGAAAAACCTATTTTCACTTGCTAAAGAGTATAATTTTGTCCCGGCATTCCTTCATACGAGCATACTATTGCAAGAATTTTTTCCAAATATCCCCCGGAATAAAAATTAAACGCCAGCATAAAACATTATAAATCCGCAAAACGCATCCATTTACAGGTAGAAAAATTAATAAAAAGTCGCAATTCCAAGAATTATAATAAATTTTATTCATGGATGCAAAAAAGATTATCGGAAACATATATTGACATAATTCTATCCCCAAACAATGAATCGGTAATTTTTGAATTAAAGAAATTATTGATTAGTCGAGAAGATCTTATCGATGTAAGTTTACCGAGGAAATTTTTATGGATTCATATTTTGATACGCCCCATCCTTTTAATGAGAAGGGTTTTATCCGATATCGGAACCGCAACTCCAATTGAGTCAGCAGAAGGCACGGTTAACGCAAATCGCAGGGCATGGGCAAGCCTGTTGCAAACCATAGATATTTTTGTGTAATCCGACGTATAGACCTACCAAATGGTGCCTTGAACGGAGGTAGAAATGTCCGACCGGCTGTTCCAGGCCTTGTTGATCCTGCTATGTCTCGCCCCGCTGCCCTTTGGCAGCCATCGCCCCTGGGCGTGGAGCCTGCTTAGCCTGTTGACCGGCCTGCTTCTCTGCGCTTGGGGATACGGGGTTTTGCAGAACCGGGTGCGCCTTGCCGTTCCGCTGAGGACCGTGGCTCCCGTGCTGATCCTGAGCGGGGCTGTGCTGATATGGGCTACCGTGCAAGCCTTGGTGCCGTTCTCGCGGCCCTTTGCCCACCCACTCTGGGCCGAAGCCGCCGCCGCCCTAGGGCAAAAGCCGCAGCCCGCTGTCATCTCACTCGATCCCGCCGCCACCTGGGGGGCTATTCAGCGCTGCCTAACCTATGGCGGCATCTTCTGGCTGGCCCTCCAGTTGGGGCGCGACCGGGAGCGCGCGTATTTGGGGCTTCACTGGCTCGCGCGGGCAGCGGTCCTCTACGCCGTGTACGGGTTAGTTCTGTTTTTCGCGGGGGTGGAGGCCATCCTTTGGTTTCCGAAATGGGCCTATTTTGGCGATCTAACCGCCACTTTCGTCAACCGCAATGCTTTTGCCACTTACGCGGGCTTGGGGTTACTCCTCTGTCTCGCACTCGCCATTCACGCCCTTTACCGCGCCACCAGCGGCGGGCGGTCGTCTTCGGATGATCGGCGTCTCGGCCTGCGCGACCGGGTTTCCATCCTCATCACTGAAGCCGGAACCGCCGGCGTTGGGATTATTCTCCTCGGCACCGCGATTTTGCTGAGCCACTCGCGCGGCGGTTTCATGGCGACCGCGATCAGCATGATCCTTCTCATTCTCGCCGGGGCCGCTGCCGGGCTCATTGCCCGCCGGTGGGCGGCACTTCTGCTGACCGGCATGCTAACGCTCGGCACAATCCTCGTGATCGTCAGCGGTGAAACCACCCTAGAGCGGATCGCCGAAAGCAATGAATTGGAAGGCGAGCGGGGCTTTCTGTTCAGTCTGACGGGCGATGCCATCCTGGATGCCCCCTGGACGGGCCACGGGTTCGGTGCCTATCTCGCCAGCTTTAAGCCCTATCGCTCCGCCGATTTATCGCGCGAGGTGCTGTTCGATTACGCCCATTCGATGCCGTTGGAGCAGGCTATGGACTTGGGCATCCCGGCGGCCTTGCTCTGGTTGACCGCACTGCTGCTAATCCTCGGGCGCTGCGCCATCGGGTTGATCCAGCGGCGGCGCAGCCAAATTCATCCGGCCCTGGCGATTGCAAGCGCGGGCCTTCTGATAACCCATAATCTCTTCGATTTTAGCCTCGCGAACCCGGCGATTACAGCGCTTGCCGCCTATCTAACCGGAGTTGGGCTAGCGCAATCTTGGCCGAGTGGCGAGTTGGTAACCCCGGTTACGGGGTCCGATCCAACTGATTTATCCGCCGGAACTGTTGCTCGTCCGCTGGAGTAACCGCCGCCAGCGCCTCCGTAATCACCGGGATATAGGCCTGCACGGTCAAAAGCGGGGGAATTTCCTTCGGAGACAGAACCCAAACCAAGCGGACCTGCCGCTGCACCAACTGCCGCGTATCGGCGTCGAGAACCGGGTAAAGATCGAGCCCCAGGCGCAGACGCGGCAGCATGGCCCCCGGTATGACCTGCCCGGCCAAGAGAGCAACCCGCAGCGCCTGCCCGGCTTCGATGCGCTTGCCTTCCTTCAGGCGCAAGCGCGCAAGCCGCACCCAACCGTCAGGGTCCCCGGCGGCGGCACCAAGGGCCGCTTCGAGTACGGTGACTGCCGACGGATCACCCGCGCGCAGGCGTATCAGGCTTCGAGACTGCCGCCGCGATCGCTAGTCGCCCAGGGAACGATAAACGGCCCCATCCGTCCCGATGCTGCCAGCGAGTCGGCGATTTCAAGCAACAGAGCCGGGGTTTCATCGGCAGCGCCCCCCGTTTCAGCGCTTCAAGCCCGATGCGCGCGGGCTCGGCCTGCCAGACGGCCCATAGCCGGGCCGCCCCGGTTAGGCACAGCAGCCCGCCGAAGGTTAGCGCCAGAAGCGCCGCGCCGCGCCGAGCGGCACCGTCATTCTTGGTAGTAGCCGCCATAGCGTCCGTAATATTGAGTGTAATCGCTATAGCCGTAGCGCGCATGACGCCGCGTATCGACCCGCGACAGGACGATCCCCGCTAGCTTCGCCCGCGCATCGCGCAGCAGCCGCACGCCGGTCCGCACGGCCTCCCGCGGGGTTGAATTCCAGCGGACGAGATAGAGCACCCGGTCGGCGACCCCCGCCAACATGCGGGTGTCGGCGACGGCAAGAACCGGCGGCGTATCGAGAATGATGCGGTCGTACCGGGCGCGCAGCATCTCCATAACGCGTTCCAGCGCTTCCGAGGTTAAATCCAGCACCGGCTCGTCGGCTTTGCGTTTTTCGCCGCCAAGACGCCCAGCCGGCAGAAAATCAATCTCCCCAACCGCATCGCGGACAATCAATTCTTCCAGCGTGCCGGTACCGTTGAGCAGTTGCAGAAAACCGCGCGTCGCATCAACATTCACCGCCTTGTGCAAGCGGGGGCGGTGTAGATCGCCGTCAATCAGCAGAACGCGCCCATCCGTCCGCTTGAACTGGCGGGCAAGGCTAAGAGCAACAAAGCTTTTCCCTTCCTCTGGCACCGACGATGTCACCATGATGACCTTGTCCTCCGGTGCGCCGGATAGGGTCAAGGCGGTGCGCAGAGTGCGGAAAGAGTCGGCGAGGCCCGAGCGCGGCCGTTTCAGAACTTGGCTTTCAGCGGTGCCGCCCCGACGCCGGGCGACGGGAACCGACGCGAAGACCGGCAGGCCGGTAATATCTTCCGCCTCATGGGTGGAGCGCACGGCATTGTCGAGATGATCCAGCAGGAAGACCAGCACGACCCCGGCGCCAAACCCGAGCAGCAGCACCGCCATGACAATAAGCGTGGAGCGCGGCGAGGATGGAGCGGTTGGAATTTCTGCCGGTGACAAAATCCGAGCATTGGCGCGCTGGATTCGATCCTGCTCGGCATCGCGTTTGAAGCGGGCCAGGAAGGATTGATAGAGCTCGCGGCTGGTTTCCGCATCGCGTTCCAATTCGCGCAGGCGGATTTCCGCCTCGCCCGCCGAATCATTGGTGCGGCGCAGGGAAGCCAGCTCCCGCTCCAACGTCCGTGCCCCGGCCGACGCTACCTCCACCTCATTCGCGACGGAGGCACCAACCTTTTCGACTTCCAACGCGATCTTGGCCCGCAACTCATTGAGATCAGCCCGCAACGCAATCAAACGCGGGTGACGCTCGCCGAACGTCTTGGCCCCATCAGACATTTCCCGCAGCAGGGTTACTTCCTGCTCGCGCAGGCGCTGAATGAGCTGCGATTGCAACACATCCAAAGATGTATCGACCGTCCCACGCTGGCGGACCAGCGCGCGCACCTGATCGAGCCGCGCTTGCTTCTGCGCCAAATCGGCGCGCGCGATAACCAAGCGGGAATTGATCTCACTCAACTGCTGTTCGTTAACCGTGCCACTCCGGTCGGAATTGCGACGGAGATTATTTATCATCCGATACTGCTCGGCTGCCGCCTCGGCGGCGGCAACATCGCGCCGCAATCCTTCGAGCCGTTCGGATAACCAGCCGGTAACGCGGCGGGTTTCCTGAAACCCAGCTCCAATCGATCGAGAATATAGAACTCAACGATCATATTGGCGACGCGGGCGGCCTTTTCCCGGCTGTCCGACGTTGCCGACACGGTAATCACATAAGTCCGGCGAGACGCCCGCACATCGACAAGACCGAGAAAGCGCCGAACGATCCGGGATTTTTCGATCCGCTCCCGCGCGTCCGGCGATAGCTCCGGCACTGTCGCCACAGGGCGCGCGGGGCGCCATTCTTCCGGCAACCACTCCAACGCCCAAAGATCGGCCATGAACATCCCGAAAGCCGAAGGCTTCCGCAGCCTCGGGTTATATTCCGGGTCATTCTGAAGGCCGAGCTTCTCGATCACCCGCCACGCCAAGGGCGTCGACGTCAGCACTTCCGACTCGGTCATAATCGCAACTTCGCTGAGCCGCGGACGATAAGGGTTATTGCGATCCAGCAGCGTATCGCCGGTATCGCTTCCCTCGATCAGAACTTCGGCGGACGCGGTATAGAGCGGCGTTATCTGCTGAAGGTAGAGAAGCGTCGGCACCAGAAGCAGCAGAACGATGGCGAGAACCAAGTATTTTCCGCGCCATAAAACGCCCCGCACCCACCGAAAAAACGTCCCGCCCCTGAAGCATAAGAGACGCGGGCGCGGACGGTACGGGAGGCAACGACTGAGCCGAATTTGACACGAAGACTTCCCCTTAACCCTACATCTGCAACCCGAGGCGCAGCCCAATGAAGTTCTGATCGAAACTGCGACCGACCAGTTCCGAGTCCTTCGTGCGGTGGGCAAGCTCACCACTCACAAAGACATTCTCGTTGAACGCATAGGTTACACGCCCGCGCATTTCGTACAGAAACGAGTCGCGTTGATGCCTTTGAAATCATCGTAATAAAACGCCCGCAAAGCCGGTCAGCAGAATATTCCGGGCATAT
>NZ_LAJY01000181.1 GCF_000963705.1 Elstera litoralis
CCGACATTGTTAGCAATTCCATGTCGCTTGATACTGCGCAATGTATAGAGCCCCTTGAGCGCTGTTGCAATCTTTTTGCAAGTCCATGCCTTAAAAAATTGAATGCAAAGCCTTAAAAATAAATTTCTTTAAGTTGATATCTGTTAATCAGGTGAGCAAATCACGGCGCATCACCAAGCTGCCTCGCGCGATCCATCCAAGTGCGCGTAATAATCCTTACGTCGGCCGACCTGCCGGAACCCGAACGACTCGTATAAACGTTGGGCGGGTTTATTGCTCTCTGCAACCTCCAAAAACAAAACATGGCCGCCTAATACCGCAAGACGCCCACAAAGACCTGACAAAAGCAGTTTTCCGACCCCTTGTTGCCGGGATTCGCGCAAAACGCCCAAGGTGAGCACTTCCCCTTCCCCCACGGTCAGGCGCGCGAGCGCAAACCCCAAGGGCCGATCCCGCCAATCGACGGCCAGAAACCCGAAGACACCCCCGCCCTGCATAAGATCGACGAAAGTCTGCGGCCGCCAGCCTTCCTCGAAGCACGCCCCGTGCAAGGCGGAGGCCAGCGAGACATGGGCAAGGCCCAACTCCAGCAGTCGGGGCGGCGGCAACGACATAGCGCCAGCCTCACCCTTGGGGGCGTAAATGGGGCAGAACCCCGCCGCCGGTCGGAACAATCGCATCGGGCGGGCGCAAATAGAGGGGGGAGGCGGCGGGCAGCGCCACGCCATCAACCGTGCTTGCGCGCCATAGGGCCGCCGCATGGGCCGCGAGCGCCGCAATCGCGGGCGGCCCGCAGGGGACGCGCTCTGCCGCGATCTCAGCGAGTGCCGGAAGCTGGGCCGCATCGCCGGAGAGAAGCAGGCCACCGCCCCGTTCCGCCAGCAGCGCTTCAGCCAAAGTCCTGACCGCCTCGGGGGCCAGCACCTGCGGCGGCATTAGCGCGCGGCCCTCGGCGTCCAGCGCTTGAGCGAAGAGATCCTGGCGCTTGCTATCGAGAACAATCAGAAGTGTTTCGGGCAAGTTCGAGCGGTCGGCGCGCAAGGTCACGAACTGCGCGGCAAAACTATCGATGCCGAAAACGGGCCGCCCGGTGGCAAGGCCGATCCCGCGCGCCGCCGCCAGACCTAAGCGAATCCCGGTAAAGGAGCCGGGGCCGACCGTCGCGGCAATCGCCACCAGATCGGGATAGGCGATTCCTGCCGCCCGCTGCACTGCATCCACCATCGGCAGCAGCGCTTCCACCTGCCCACGCTGCATCGGACGGGTTTCCGAGCCGAGCAAAACACCGCTATCGACATCGATCAGCGCCACCGAAACCGCCGCTGCGCTGGCATCGAGCACGAGAAGCGCGCTCATGGCTGCACCGCCCAGTGCGCGGGGCGATGGCGGCACGTGGCGTGCAATGCTATCACCGTAAAGGATGCCGCACGCGCCGGTTCATGCGCGAATCGGGGCGAGGATGAGAGGAAGGAAAACTGTCGAATGTCGTTGGTCCGCATAACGCCCGATCTATACTCCGTGGACATCGCCCTTGCCTATGCCACATCGCAGAATGTGACGGGGCAGCCGATCTATGGGCAAGCCCACTGTTATCTGCACCAGGACGCGGCGGCGGCCCTCGGCCGGGCGATTGCGCTCGCGGCCCCGCTGGGTCTCAAATTCCGTCTCTTTGATGCCTTCCGTCCGCCCGAAGCGCAATGGGTTCTGTGGAACCATGCCCCCAATTCCGATTTCGTTGCCGATCCGCGCAAGGGCTCGCCCCATTCGCGCGGCGTCGCCGTCGACCTCACACTGATCGACGGCGCGGGCCAAGAACTCGATATGGGCACGCCCTTTGACGATTTTACCGAACGCTCCCATCACGCCCGCACCGATATTAGCCCGGACGCCCAGCGTAATCGTTTGCTGCTGCTCGGCTTAATGTCGGCGGCAGGGTGGGATTTTTATTCGAAAGAATGGTGGCATTATCAATTGTTCAATGCCCGCAGCTATCCTTTGGTCAGCGACAGTGCCGTGCCGAACCGGATGATGCCGACCGCTTAGATCGGCGCGGGCAGGACTGGACAAATCGGGCGGAGCCCCCAGGGTTGCTCCGGGGGAGATGATGGATTCTAATCAAATACCGAATATGCGGCGAAGCTTCTGGCGTCGGAAGCGTCTGTGGCGTCGGCTGTTGGTTCTGGCCGCCGTTGGGCTTGCCCACATCCTGCCGGGGGCGGCGCTGGCGCAATCGGGCATCGATGCGACGCTGCCGCGCGCGGTGATTTTGAGCTATAGCCGGATCGGCGATGATTCCGGTGCCACCGGCTCCAGCATCTCCATCGAGAATTTCGAAGCCCATTTGGCCGAATTGCGCAGCGGCGAATTCACCGTTCTGCCCGTGCCGGACATTCTTGCCGCCCTGCGCGCCAATCGGCCCTTGCCGGATCGCACGGTGGGTATTCTTTTCGACGAGCCCCATAGCTCTATTTATACGGTGGCTTGGCCGCGCCTGCGCGCTGCGCGCCTGCCGGCCACACTGTTCGTCGCACCGATACGGTGGATCGGGCAGGGCCGGATACGCTGTCCTGGTCGGAAATCCGCGATATGGCGGATGAAGGCTTGGAACTTGGCAATCAAACCGCCTCTTATCCGCACATGTTGGGGTTGGAGCGCGCCTATCTGCTGGGGCAAATCGCCCGCGCCACCGACCGGATTCGCAGTGAAACCGGGCGGAAACCCCGGCTTTTTGCCTATCCCTATGGCGAACATGATGCGGCTGCGCGCGCCCTAGTAGCCGCCGAAGGCTATGAGGCTGCTTTTGCCCAGCAGTCGGGGGTGATTCATGGGCGGCTCGATCCCTATGCCCTGCCGCGCTTTGCCATGAACGATCCTTTCGCCTCGGTGGAGCGCTTCCGTTTGGCCGCCCAAGCCTTGCCGCTGCTGGTGTCGGACGTAACCCCCACCGCGATGGCGCTGGAGAGTGCGATGCCCGCCATCGGCTTTACCCTCGATCCGATGATGGGGGCCGGGGCGGCGGCAAATCTTGCCTGCTTCGTCTCCGGAATCGGGCGGGCCGATGTACAGGAACTTGGCGACCGGCGAGTGGAAGTGCGCCTGCGCGAACCTCTTCCCAGTGGCCGGTCCAGGTTGAATTGCACGCTTGCTGCGGGCGAGGGGCGCTGGCGCTGGTTTGGGCTGCAATTCGTCGCGCCTTAGCGGGGGGATTTTCGTAATAATCCATTAACCATCCCCTGATTCTTATCAGGCTACCGCGCTGTTTTTGCCGCGCTGCCGTAAAAAAGGCACGGTCTTTGACCGTTTTGAGTCAAAAAAGAGTCGTAATTACGCTGTGACAACCTATATCCTGGACTCCGAAGAACTCTTTCTAGTGGATTGACAGGAGACGCAGAATGATTGTCCCACCGATCAATCCGGTTGTTGCGGCTCTTGCGGGCGCTGCCCAAGCGAAGCCCCAACCGGTCCTACCGCCGACCTCGGCCCAGACCCAACGCGCGATGAAGCCCGCGCCAAAGGGCGAGGAGACCCGCATGCGCGATAAGCGCGACCGTGATGAAGAACGGGATGTGGATCTCGACCAGCAGCACCGGCATTCGCTCGATCTCAGCGTGTAATCGAATTCGCGGTTTTGCCGAAAACCGGCGCGCGCGGTTTTCCGCGCGTGCGCCGGGAGTCACGGGTAGAAATTCATCCGCCTACAAACGAATTAATGTCGGTTTTTCGCTAATTTATTCTTAATGCTTTTGTGGCAAAACTTGCCTCGATTCTATCACGGCCAAGTCACAGCGCGCCCCTATCTTGG
>NZ_LAJY01000182.1 GCF_000963705.1 Elstera litoralis
CGGCGGGCTGATTTTTATCCGCTAGGGGAAGAATTTTTTGTGAGAGCCCCGGCGCTCGAACGTCTCGTTAGCAGGGGTGGCTTCAGCCGTCCGCCACAGCGCGCCCCAAAGCCAGCTTTTGAGACGGGAGAGACACGGAATGACCGGCCGGACGGATTCGCTTTTGCAGCGCAACACCCATGTGCGGGGGATGAAAAGCCGCCCGCTGGTTGTAACGCTGATGGCCTCAACCGTTTTGGCGGGCGCATTTTCCGTCGCGGGCACGGCGATGGCGCAGCAACCGGCCGCCGCAGTTTCGGCGAGCCAGCCGACGGCGTTCGCGCTTGCCGCCCAACCGTTGCAGGCGGCGCTCGATGCTTTCGTGCGCCAGACCGGCTGGCAGCTCGGTTACGCCAGCGGGCTTGCACAAAATCGCACGTCCCGCGCTGTTTCGGGGACCTTCACCCCGGCGCAGGCGTTGGAAACGCTGCTAGGCGGCACCGGGCTTTCGGTTCGGATGACGGGGCCGACGACGGCCTCTCTCGTTGTGGCGAGTGCGGCGGCACCGACGGGGACCACGGTGCTTGCGCCGGTCGCGGTCTATGATTCGACCCTGCGGCGCGGCGGCGTGGCGGAAACCGTGATTTCCCAGCAGGATCTCGACCGTAAGAACCCGTCCGATGTGCGCGGCGTATTTGCGGGCGAGCCGGGCATTCGCGTCGGCAGTTCGCTCCCCATGTCGCAAAAAGTCTATGTGAACGGCGTCGAGGAAACCAACCTCGCCGTGACCATCGACGGCAGCCGCCAGAACAATAAAGTCTTCCACCATAATGGCACGACGGTGATCGACCCGAGCTTCCTGAAAGCCGTGCGCGTCGATGCCGGGGTTGCGCCCGCCGATGCCGGGCCGGGGGCGCTAGCTGGCGCGATTGCCTATGAAACCAAGGACGCGCGCGACCTTCTGCCGGGCGATGGCATTGGCGGGCAGGTGAAATCGACCTTCAACAGCAATGGGTCGAGCCTTGTCAGCAATGCCACCGCTTATGGCCGCAGCGGGCCGTTTGAGGCGCTGGGCTCGATCAATTACGGCAAGGGCAGCGAATTCAAGGGCGGGGACGGGCGAAAGGTGCCTGGGACCGAAACCGATGTTCTGAGCGGCCTCGGCAAGATTGCGGTGGAAACCGAACAGGGCCACCGTTTCCAGATCAGTCACGAGCGCGTGCGCGACGACGCGGCGCGGCCCTTCCGCGCCAATGTCGGCGCGATTTCCGGGCGCCCCGCCTGGGAGCCGAAAGTGCGCGACTATAGCATTCAGCGGCAAAACACGGTCTTCTCCTACGCCGACAGCAAGCCGTCCGATCTTTGGAATCCGAAGCTGGTGTTCGCCTATGGCCGCACCGATGTGGAAACCGATATTTTCACGCGGCCCGTAGGCAGCAGCACGGTTCCCGGCAGCTATCCCGGCGAGGGCTCGACCGATTCGCTGAACGGCAAAATTGAGAATAAATTCACCTTCGGGATCGGCACGCTCACCGCCGGGGCGGATTTCTACAAGGATAAGGGGTCTTACGAGGACCGAACGTTCTCGGTGAGCGAGCGGTCCCGCAATATGGGGCTCTACGCCCAGGCGCGGTTGGAGCCGATCGATATTCTGCGCGTCTCCTTCGGGATGCGCGGCGACCAGCAACATTTCGTCGGCACGACGGGGCAGACGTGGGACAATAGCGGCGTCAGCCATAATATTTCGGCGGAAGTGGATGTTGTTCCGAAGTATTTGACCGCCAAAGCCGGTTATTCCCACGCTTGGGCGGGCATTCCGTTGGCCGAAAATTTCATCATGAATACGGCGTGGCGCTATGGCTCCGGCCCGAAGCCGGTGAAATCGGATAATCTCACCGCCGGGCTCGAAGCGCGCTATCAAGCTTTACGGTCGAAGGCCGCGTGTTCCAGACCAAGATCGACGATGCGCGGGCGGCCAAATTCGCGGCCACCAGCGGCAATCTTGCCTATGACGTTAAATCCAAGGGCTTTGAAATCGGTGCGGGCTACGCCTGGGACGATGGCTATGTGCGGGCCAAATATGCCGATATCGACGTGACCATCAACGGCCAGCCCGCCGATTCCGAGACGGGCACCTATCTTGCCACGCCGATGGGCCAGATTATCACCTTAGGCGGCGCGCATCGCTTCCGCGATTGGGGGCTGACGCTCGGGGCCGATCTCGAAGTCGTGCTGGATTACAATAAGGCCGCGCCCGGCAATTTGCCGCTGAAGGGCTATGAGGTGTTCAACGCCTTCGCCGAATATAGCCCGCTGGAGTATTCGAACCTCACCTTCCGTGCCGAGATTCGCAATCTCTTCGACCGCACCTATGCCGACCGCGCGACCTATGGGCAGGAATTCGGCACTGTCACCCCGCTGTATCAGCCGGGCCGGGCCTTCCTGCTCAGCGCGTCGGCGAAGTTCTAGGGGGTGGCGCGATGCTGACTTCGGTTGCCGAGTTCGAAACGGCGCAGGCCCATCGGTATCTAACCCAGGTCTGCAAGCATTTCGCCCATAAAATCCCCGTCGAGCTTTCGGAGGCGCGCGGCGAATGCCGCTTCGTCTGCGGCACGGCAGGGCTTGAGGCCGACGCAGCCCGGCTGCGGCTGCGCGTCACCGCGCCGACCGAAGCCGAGCTGGTGGAAACCCAAAGCGTTATCGAAAGCCACCTGTTGCGCTTCGCTTTCCGTGAGGGGGGCGAAGCGCTCACCTGGACCCGTTGTTAACCCCACGCAGATGACAGCCCCCGCTTAGGGCTCCCCCGTGAGCCCGGCGTCTGCGACTCGGCGCTGCCCCGAGTCATGACTGGATTGGCCTATCATGCGTTCCTCTCAAGCAATCGCCGAACAAGTCACTTTTCAGAGTTTTGCCAACTGCTACCTGCGGGAAATCGATCCCGGCACGGTCATGCAGCGGCCTTCGGAAACCGGGGAGCCGCTCGCCTGTGTTGAATGGGGGCTGCCGTCGCAGCGCTTGCTGTTGCAGGCCGAACTGCTCAGCCCGTCGCGCTGCGGCCCGTGCCGCTTCGGGCGGATCTGGCAGCGCCGCTTAGCCGAGCTTGGCTGGCAAGAGGTCGAGCCGTTTTCCGCCGTCTATCTGCTGGCGCGGGAATGCTATCGCCCGGCGGGCGGGGCGCGGGACCCCGCGCGGCGTGGTCACGAACTCGAACTGCTGCTGCGGGTTTTGCAAAGCTATCAATCGGTTCAACGCTATCTCGAAGCCCCGGTAGACCCGGCCAGCGATCCTGAGAGCTTCATTGCCGCCGAACAATCGCTGGTCTTCGGCCATTGGCTGCACCCGACGCCGAAAAGCCTACAAGGCATGACCGACTGGCAAATGACGCATTATGCGCCCGAGCTGCACGGGCAGTTCCGCCTGCATTTGTTTGCGGTGGACAGCGCCCACGTCGCCCATGCCTCGGCAGTGGGGGCGTCCGCCCCGACGATTCTCGCGGATGTGTTCGGGGAGGCTGCCGCGCGCCTTGGCTTGCGTCCGGGCGAGCAGATTATTCCGATGCACCCGTTGCAGGCCGAAGCGCTGTTACTCGATCCGGCGATTCAAGCGTTGCAGGCGGCGGGCGTTTTTGCGCGCGCTGGGGCCGGGCGGGCCGCTCTATACCGCCACCTCCTCGGTCCGCACGGTCTATAGCGCCGCAAGCCCGTGGATGCTGAAATTCTCCCTGCCGGTGCGCATTACCAACTCCGTTCGCGTCAATCGGCGGCACGAGTTGGAGGCGGGGGTGACGATGGCAAAGCTGATCGGCGCGCTTGGCCCCGCTCTGCACACAGGGCTGCGCTTCATTCTCGACCCCGCCTATATGACGATCACGCTGCCGGGGCGGGCCGAAAGCGGGTTCGAGGTGATTTTGCGGGAGAATCCCTTCACCGCAGGCCGGGATGCGGGCGTGATGACCGTTGCCGCCCTCACGGCCGATCCGCTGCCGGGTCAAAGCTCGCGGCTGGAAACCCTCGTGCGGCGTGTCGCGCAAATGGGCGATCAGAGTCCGGCTATGGCGGCGCAGGGCTGGTTCCGCGCCTACCTCGCCTGCGCGCTGGTGCCGCTGGTGCAGCTTTACGATGCGCACGGCATTGCCCTGGAGGCGCATCAGCAGAATAGCCTATTGGAGGTGAGTGCGGGGCTGCCGCAGGCTTTCTATTATCGGGACAATCAGGGTTATTATCTCTCGGAGCGCTACCGCGCCTATTTGCGGCGCTATATCCCCGAGTCCGATAATATCCGCGCGCTTTATTATGATGAAGCCGAAATCAATAAGCGCTTTTCCTATTACCTGATCGTCAATCAGATTTTCTCGGTCATCGCGCGCCTGGATAAGGACGGGCTGAGCCCCGAAGCCGGGCTTTTGGCGGAGCTGCGCGCCTGCTTGGAAGCTCTGTTACCGCAGTTGCGCGGGGCCGGGCAGGGGTTCGTCACCGATTTGCTGGCGCGCCCGACACTGGGGGCGAAGTTCAACCTCACCACCCGCCTTTTCGATATCGACGAATTGGACGTGGCCGACGAAGGGGCGCTTTACGCCCATTTCCCCAATCCCTTAGCCCCGCCGACCGGGGCCTCGGTAGCACCCTATGCCCTTCCCTCGTGATCTTCCCGATCAGCCGCAGGAACGCGTCGTCCGTCAGTTGGTGGCGGCGCTGCTCTTCGAAAAGCTGATCGAGGCGCGCTGCACCCCGCTGGACGGCACGCTCTGCTTCGAGTGGCACGCGCCCGGTTATCGCTTTCGCGGCTTCGGGCGGCTCGGGCCGTTCGACCGGCTGCGCGTGACGCCGGGATCGGTGCAGCAAGCCGGGGCCGATGGGCACTGGCGGCCTGCCGAGCCCAGGGCGCTTCTGGCAGGGTTGCCGATGCCCGACGCCCATCGCGCCGCGCTGTTGGCGGAGCTTGACCGGACGATTGCCCTCTGCCGCTGGAATGCGGCGCACCTGAACCGCCGCCCGCGCCTGGATCTGCCCTATAGCGATTTGGACGCGGCGCTGGAGGAGGGGCACCCCTATCACCCCTGCTTCAAGGCGCGGCTCGGGTTTTCGGACGCCGATCACGCTGCTTTCGGGCCGGAGGCGGGGGCGCGGTTCCAGCTTTTCTGGTTGGCGGTGGCGCGGGCCGACCTGCGCCAAGCGCTGCCCACGGCGGAAACCGCCTTCTGGGAAGCGGAACTGGGGGCCGACGCTTGGGCCGATCTTGCCCGGCGGCGAGC
>NZ_LAJY01000183.1 GCF_000963705.1 Elstera litoralis
TATCGACAGCCAGTTCCTCAATTGGGGGAACATGTACGAGGTCGCGCCGTTCTACGTGCTGATCTTGATTTTGATGATTAAGCCCTACGGCCTCTTCGGCACCAAAGACATCGAACGCGTTTAACCTTTCAGGGGAAAGATCATGGCCGGTACAAGCATGCGCCCCTGTGGGGATTTTCGAACCACTTATGCGGCCGATACGCATATTTTTGACACAAGGAATTCGTTTCTCTTTGCGGTGCTGGGGGTGGCGCTGTTGGCGGCATCGCCCTTCCTGGTCAGTAATTACCTGCTCTCGCTGTTCATCCAGATCGGCTATTACGCGATTGCCGCGCTGGGGCTGAACATCGTTGTCGGCTTTACCGGGCAGATTTCGATTGGCCATGCCGCCTTCTTCGGCTTCGGGGCCTTCGCCTCGGCCTGGATCAGCAATCACGGCATTCCGGTGTTCTTTGCCATTCCGCTGGCGGGGGTGATGACAACGGCGGTCGGCCTCTTGTTCGGCCTGCCGGCGGGGCGGCTGAAGGGGCTTTATCTCGCCATCGCCACTTTGGCAGCGCAGATCATCTTGCAAGATTTCTTTGCGCGGGCCGAATGGTTTACCGGCGGGGTCGCCGGGGCGCATGCGGAGCCTTTCTCGATCTTCGGCTTCAAGTTCACCAACGATAAGAGCTACTTCTACGTTGTGCTCTTTTATCTGGTGATCTCCTTCGTCGCCGTCGCCAATCTGATGCGCACCCGCGACGGGCGGGCCTTGATCGCCGTGCGCGACCATTATCTGTCGGCGGAAATGATGGGGATTAACCTGATGAAATATCGGGTGCTTTCCTTCGGCCTCTCGGCGTTTTTCGCAGGCATCGGCGGGGCGCTCTCGGCCCATTACGCCCAGTTCGTCTCGGTCGAAGGCTTTACTATTCTGCTCTCGATCCAGTTCCTCGGCATGATTATCATCGGTGGCCTCGGCTCGGTGATGGGCACGCTGATGGGAACCGCCTTCATGGTGCTGCTGCCCGAAGCGATGGATACGCTCACGCGGCTGCTGTCGGGCAGCTTTATCGATACCGCCTTGGGCCTGCGGGCGAATGTTTCGTATTTGCGCGAAATCGCCATCGGGGCCACCATTATCCTGTTCCTAATCTTCGAACCCGATGGGCTCGCCCATCGGTGGCGGCAGATCAAGGCTTACTGGAAGCTCTACCCCTTCTCTTACTAAAAAAGACGCAAAGTCAAAGAGAGATGGGAAATTAAACGCACACAATCCACTGGGAGGAAACTATGCGCGTTCAACACTTACTCACCGCGACCGGGCTTGTTTTGGCGCTCGCCGTTCCGGGCGTCGCCGCCGCTCAAATCAAGATCGGCCATCTTGCCGATTATACCGGCGGCACGTCCGATATCGGCAAGCCGTTCGGCGAAGGCGTGGCCGAAGCTTTTGCCCATATCAACGCCACCGGTGGCGTGAACGGCAAAAAGGTCGAGATCGATACCGTCGATTACGGCTACCAAGTGCCGCGCGCCCTGGCGACCTATAAGAAATGGACCGGCGACAGCCCGAAAATCTCGGCCATCATGGGCTGGGGCACGGCGGATACCGAAGCTTTGGTGAATTTCGTCACGCAAGATGAAATCCCCTATCTCTCCGGCTCCTACGCGGGGCAGCTCACCGACCCGATGAAAAAAAGGCCCGCGCACGGAAAAGGCGACGCCCTATAACTTCTTCTACGGGCCGAGCTATTCCGATTCGGCGCGCGCTATGGTGCAATGGGCGGCGGCCGATTGGAAAGCCAAGGGCAAGGCCGGGGCGCCGAAATATGTGCATATGGGCGCGAACCATCCCTACCCGAACGCCCCCAAGGCCGCTGGGGAAGAAGCCGCCAAGGCGGCGGGGTTCGACGTGCTTCCCGCCATTCAATTCCCGCTCGCACCGGGCGATTTCACGGCGCAATGCCTCACGCTGAAGCAATCGGGCGCGAATTATGCGTACTTGGGCAATACGGCAGCGTCCGACGTGGCGGTGATGAAGGCCTGCCAGACGGCGGGGGTTGACGTTCAGTTCCTCGGCAATGTTTGGGGCGTCGATGAAAACGCGCTGAAGGCGGCGGGCACTGCCGGTAATGGCGTTATCTACCCGATGCGCACCGATGTTCTGTGGGGCGCGGACGTGCCCGGCATGAAGCTGATCCGCGATATCGCCAAACGCACCGACGCTTCGGGCGGCTATCGGTCGCTGCATTATGTGGCTGGGATCTGCGCCTCCTATTACATGAAGGAAGCGCTGGAATGGGCCGATAAGAACGGCGGCGTTTCCGGCCCGAACGTGAAGAAGGCCTTCTATCAGAAGAAGGATTGGGTTCCGGCGGGCCTCGAAGGCGTTTGCCGTCCCGTCACCTGGACCGAAGACGATCACCGCCCGACGCTGGACGTGGCCCTGTTTAAAACCACCGTTTCGGGCAATACCGACGCGCCGCTGCCGGACCTGATCGGCAAGGTGATTAAGCTCGAAAAAGCGGCGGACGTGAAGCTGGAACGCAAGCTCGACCTGCTCGGCTGGTAAGTGCGGCCATCCCCGGCCTCTCGTTAAGAGGGGCCGGGGGGGCTTGGGAAAGGGGAGAGATGTGACCCAAGTTGCTCAAAAGCTCGATGCCGAGAAGCCCGAGACCGCGCCGCCGCTGCTCTCGGTCAATAATATCGAAGTCGTGTATAGTGACGTGATCCTCGTGCTGCGCGGCCTCAGCCTCGCGGTGCCGGAGGGCGAAATCGTCGCCCTGCTCGGCGCGAATGGTGCGGGTAAATCGACGACACTGAAGGCGATTTCCGGCCTGCTGAAAGCCGAAGACGGCGCGATCACGCGCGGCTCGGTGCAGTTTCGCGGCGAGACGGTCAGCGGGCTCGACCCCGGCCAAATCGTCCGGCGCGGCATTTTTCAGGTGATGGAAGGCCGCCGCATCGTCGCCGATATGACCTGCCGGGAGAATCTGCTGCTCGGGGCCTTTACCCGACGCGACCGCGAGATCAACAGCGATATCGACCGGGTGTATGAGTATTTCCCGCGCCTCAAGGAGCGCACGGGCCTTGCCGGCTATCTTTCCGGCGGCGAGCAACAGATGCTCGCTATCGGTCGCGCGCTGATGGCGCGTCCAAAACTCATTCTGATGGATGAGCCGTCGATGGGCCTGTCGCCGCTGCTGGTGAAGGAAGTATTTTCGATCATCCGCCAGATCAATAAGGAGCTGGGCGTTACCATTCTGCTGGTGGAGCAAAACGCCCGCATGGCGCTCTCCTGTGCCTCTTACGGCTATATCATGGAGCAGGGTAAAATCGTGCTCGATGGGACTGCCG
>NZ_LAJY01000184.1 GCF_000963705.1 Elstera litoralis
CGGCGCGCGCGGCGGCGGCGGCGCGCTTGGGCCAGGCCCCCCGGTTCGTTTTGGAGGAGAGAGGAGCGCCATGACATCGTTCGAACCCGTTTCCGTCCGCGTCGGTGGCGGCTGCCCGATCTGCCACAAGCCGAGCGAGCCGCGCGTTCGCCCTTTTTGTTCGGAGCGCTGCCAACAGCTCGATCTCGGGCGCTGGCTAACGGAATCCTACCGGGTTTCGGGGCCGCCGCTGGAAGAAGACGAGGCGGCAGAAGCCTTTAGCCAAACCACACCCCGCCCTGATGATGATTAAACCACCATGCGCGGCAGGAGTGCCGAGAGAAAACACCTAGACAGCCCCCCGGATCCTCGGCTATACCCCCCTTCGTTCCGACGGGCGCCCAGATAGCTCAGTTGGTAGAGCATGCGACTGAAAATCGCAGTGTCGCTGGTTCGATCCCGGCTCTGGGCACCACTTCCCCTATAAGTTCTTGATACCGTAGTTCTCCTTGATTTTTGGGCCACAAGGTCGAAAAATTGGGTCGAGAAAATGGTTGAGAAATTCCCGAAAGGGCGGGGTAGACCGCGCGGCAGCGGCACGCAAATTCAGTGGAAAAAACGCACGGCGTTTTATCGATCTTTACGTCCAGGCAGACCTGCGTCCGCCTTTCGAAGGGCGCACCTCCGTTCGCCGATACTTCGCCGCCGCCGAACCCCAGGAAGCCTATCGGCTCGCGGCGGAAGCGCGTCTTGAGCTCGAACGCCAAATTCGCTTCCTTGAAGACCCCGCACACGATCAACGCCGCCTGACCGCATTCGTATTCGTCATATGATTGATACTATCCGCTCGGCGATGCCCCTTAACCCAGGGGTGAGGGCAGGCCAGTAATTAGGAGGTCAAGCCCGTGGATAATGGCCTCTGGCTGTAGGAGTGGCGTGCCCGGTGACGGATCGATATACTTGATCCGTCGGAGGTGCCGACCGGCTGGGTCGGCGCTATTTAGGGCGAGCGATGGGCTTTTTTGCGCGTAAATCCCTAAAACCGCTTCAAACCATCGCACGGCAGACGGGTTTCCTCTGGCGCGATATTGTTGCGAGCAGCGGGCCGCGCTTTTGGCGGGTGGCGGTTCTGGCGTCGATAGCCGCGCTGGTGCAGGGTGGCGGGCTGCTGCTACTGCACCCGATTTTACAAATCCTCGGCCTTGCCGGATCGGCCCCGCCGCGTTTTTCCCGTTTGGGGGCAATCGGGCAGGCTTTGGGGCTCGGCGGCGCGCTGGCCTTCTATGTGGTGTTGATTACGGCGGCGGGGGCGCTGGTTTATGCACAGAGCTTAGCCGCGCTGCATCTGGTCATCGCCTATGGCGACACGTTGAGGAACCGGCTCTATCAGGCGATTATCACCGTCGATTGGGCGGTTGCCGCCACGCTGCGCCCGGCCAATCTGGCGCAGAGCCTAACGCGGGAAGTGTCGCAATGCGGCTGGGCCGTGGAACAGGCGGTTCGGCTATTCGCCACCGTGCTGCAAGTGCCGGTTTTGCTGGGCGTAGCGCTGACGCTCTCGCCGCTGTTCACGGGCATTGCCTGCGGGTTGGCGGTGGCAGTGGCGCTTCTCTTATTGCCGCTCAATCGGCGCAGCTACGCCCTTGCGGCGCGTCTCGCCGGGGCGAACCGGGCGCTGCATGCGGAAGTTGCTGATGAATTGGCGGGCTTGCGCATTCTAAAAAGTGCTGCGGGCGGAAACCGTGCGCAGCGCCGCTTTTTTCCAGCAGGTTGCGTCCTTGCGGTCCCGGCAGGTCGATCAAGCGCGCGCGTTGGGCTTGGCGGGGCGCGCCCAGACGAGCCTTGCGGCGGCGGTCGTGGCGGCGGCGGTTTGGTTCGGGATTGAAACCCTCGCCCTGTCGCTCGCCGATGTGCTGACGCTGGTGCTGATCTTCGCCCGGATTCTGATGCTGGTGCAGCGCGTGCAAGATCAGGGCCGTCAAGTCATCCGCATTTTGCCGATCTACGAGACTATCCGGCGCCAGATCGAAACCTATCGCGCCGCCGCCGAGCCAGAGGCGACGGAAGCGCCGATTTTTCGCCAGGAAATCCGATTGGAGGGCGTGGGTTATCGCTATGCCGAGGCCGGGCCGTGGGCGGTGCGCGGCCTTGATGCCGCCATTCCCGTGGGTTCGATCACGGCGCTGGTCGGCCCGTCGGGTGCGGGGAAATCGACTTTGGCGGACCTGCTGATGGGGCTGACCGAGGCGCGCGAGGGGCGCATTCTGATCGATGGCGTCCCGCTCACCCAAGGCGCGCGGGTGGCGTGGCGGCGGCGGGTGGCCTATGTGCCGCAGGACCCGTTTCTGTTCCACGATAGTTTGCGGGCCAATCTGCTGCTGGCAAAACCGGACGCGCGGGAAGAAGACCTGTGGCGCGCGCTGGACCGGGCGGCGGCGGGTTTCGTTCGGCACTTGCCCGAGGGGTTGGAAACGCGGGTAGGCGAGCGCGGAACGCGGCTCTCGGGCGGCGAGCGCCAGCGTATCGCCCTAGCGCGCGCCTTGCTGCAAGAACCCGATCTGCTGGTAATGGACGAGGCGACCAGCGCGCTCGACGATGCGACCGAGCAGCAAATTCTAAACGCGCTGGCCAGCGCGCGCGGGCAGGTGACGATGCTGGTGATTGCGCACCGGTCGGCCTCGATTGCGCTGGCGGATCGTCAGATCAGTCTTGCGCCGCCCGGCGCTCTATCATCTTCTGGGCCTCAAGATAGCTGAGGAACTCCAGCGTATCGGCTTCCACGGTTTCCAGCGGCGTTTGGTAGGTGCTGGCGAGGTCGGCACAGAGATCGCGCACGCATACGGGTTCTTTCAGCCGCTCCCAAATTGCGCGGCTCGTGGCGGTGAGCGCGTAATAGTGACCATTTTCGACACTCATCAGCACGGTTTCGTCGCCGACATTCGCATCGAGAATAGCGTCGTTCCGAACAACAATTGTTTCTAACGCGACCATGTTTTTCGCCTTCTTTCCGCTGTCTCGTCTCAACTATATAGGGGTAGATGGGGGCGGGAGAGTGTATAAACTGCGCTGATCTCGATATTTATACCACTCCCCCTGGGGAGGCGGAAAGCTGACCGGACCTTATGAGCGATTACCATCTTTTTGGCTGGCGGGTGCAAAGCGCTTTGCCGCTCCCGGACCTTCTATCGTGGCAGGGCGATGCGCGCGCGCCGGATATTGTCATTGAGATCGGCCCGGTCCCGCCGGTGGACCCGGACCTGCCGTCGTTTAGCCCCGCCGTTCAAATCGGCCCGACCGGCGTTCGGGTTGCGATTCCGGCAGTGGCGGCCTATTGGGTGGAAGCGGGGCGGCGCGTCGTCATCGAGCCGGTTTTGCCGGATGATGCGCCCGATATTCGCGTGTTTCTGCTGGGAACGGTGCTGGCGATCCTCTGCTTCCAGCGCGGCTTGCTGCCGCTGCACGCCAGTGCCGTCGATATTGGTGGGCGGGCTCTGCTGCTGTCGGGGGTGTCGGGTGCCGGGAAATCCACCCTGGCCGCCGCGTTTTCCGCGCGGGGCTACCGGCTTTTGAGCGATGATCTCTGCGCCCTTGAGGGGCGGGAGGGGCAGCCCTTGAGGGTTCTTCCCGCCTTTCCGCGCGTCAAGCTTTGGCGCGATTCGGCAAGCCAACTCCAAGTTCCCGTCGATGGTTTGGAGCGCAGCCGGGGGGAATTGGAGAAATATCACGTTCCGCTGGCGGAGGCGTTGTTCCAACCGAAAGCCCTGCCCCCAGCGCACATCGTTTTGCTGCGGACGGAGCGCGTGCCGGCGGAGCACCCGCCGCGCCGTCTTATTGGGGTGGAGGCGCTGCGGCGATACGATCTGGTTCACCGCTGGCGGTTAGGCGCGGCGCTCGGGTGCCAGGCATTGATCTTCAAAGCGATGGTGCGGTTGATCGAGGCGGTTCCGGTGATAGAAGTTGCCCGCAGCGATGATCTGGCCGATCTACCTGCGCTGGTCGATAGCGTGCTGGCGCTGGTGGCGGTGCAGCCCGAATGAGCGGGATTTATTGGCTCGCTTCCTACCCGAAATCGGGCAATACATGGCTGCGCCTGTTGCTGCATTCTTATGTGGCGGGCGGGGCAGCGGTCGATATTAACGGGGCGGCGCCGGATGGCTGGAACGTCAACGGGCGCACGCAGTTCGACGAAGCGGTTGGCCTTGCAGCATCGGATTTGACCGATGCCGAAATTTTGGCGTGGTGGCCCGCAGCGTTACAGAAATGGGTGCAGGCCCGCGCCGAGCCCGCCTATCTGAAAACCCATGGGATGGCCGCCCCGTGGGATTTTACGCGAGGGGCGGTCTATCTGGTGCGCGACCCGCGTGATGTGGCCCTCTCGCTCGCCCGGCACACCGATCGCAGTCTCGATACGGCGATTGAGATCATGGGAACGCGGGATAAGCTTATGAACCGGTCGCGCTATTGGCTGCAGCGGCGGTTGTTACAATCCTGGGGCAGTTGGAGCCAGAATGTCGAAAGTTGGCTGGCCCCAGCGCCCTTTCCCGTCCATATCGTCTCGTATGAGGCGATGCGCGCCGATCCCGCTGCTGCCTTATCGGGGCTCCTACCGGCCTTGGGGTTTCAGGTCGATCCTGGGGCGATAAAAGCTGCCGTCGCCGCGACGGCGCTGGAGACATTACAGGCCCAGGAAGCCGCCAAAGGCTTTGTCGAAGCGGAGGGACCGAATAGGTTTTTCGGCGAGGGGCGGGTTCAAGGATGGCGCGACCGGCTCACGCCCGCGCAAATCGCCCGAATCGAGACCGATCACGGACCAGTCATGCGACGCTTAGGGTATCTCGACGCTCATCATTGATTACCGCCCTCGCTCCAGCGAATAAAGCGACCGGTTTGAATAGCCCGCGGTAGCAAGACCTCATAGGCAAAGCGCCGGGTTTGCGCGGCTTCGGCGTCCGCAGGCCACGTCTCGATCAACTGTTTCAGGCGGGGCAGGTCGAGCATTTCGGCGGCGAGCGGGATATTGGCTAAACGTTCGACTTCAGCTGCGAAACTCTCGCGTTGGGCGGAGAGACGGGTGAACCATTCCGGGTTTTGCTGACCAAAGCCCCGCTCGGCGAGCAGGGGAGCGGGCAAGCGGTCGGCCAGCGCCCGGCGGGCAAGGCTACGCTGCACCCCGCCCAAGAGGTATTGCTCGCGCGGGATGGCAAGACAAAATTCCATAAGATCGGGATCGGATAAAGGGTCGCGGAGTTCAAAACCGTAATAGGCCCTGAGGGTGCGAAGGGTTTCGAGGGTGCGCGTGCGTTGGGCTTGCATATGATGCGCGATGAGCTTTCGGCTGTCGGTGGTATAGAGCGACAGCCCATCGTCGCCCTGGGCCGCGAGAGCTGCGCTCAGGCCGACCGTTACAGCGAACTCCGAGCGGATCGCGGCATATTTCGTGGAGGGCTCTTCACCGGGATGCCGCCAACGCCATAGGGTCGCGCGCAGTTTCGGCGGCAAAGCAGGAATTAAAACCTGGGCTTTAAGGGTGCCCCAAAGCGTCCCCTGGCGAAACCGAGCGGCCCCCGGAAGCACTTGAATAAGCTTATCCAGGCGGCCACTCCGGGCGAGATCGCCTAAGCCCCTTAAACCGGTGAAGCTAAGGGTTAAATTGCCGGATTGGCCCGTTAGCAGCACAGTATGCCCATTTTTTTTGAACGGCGCGATAGGCCGCGTCAAACCAGCCTAAGTGGTTGGCATTAAACTGATTACGCCCCCCGGCCACGAAAAAGGGGGTCGGGTCCAGTTCAATCGACGCGGGTTCGGTGGCATTGCAAAAATGCGGGCGGATATTGGAGTAACGGGCGGTGACGGCGTCGACATAAGGCCGCTCCCGGTCGTACCACCCCTTTCGCCCGGCGACCTCTTGCCCTGGGGGCGGTTCGACCGTGTAGGTCGAGAGGGGGGCCGGGGCGAGCAGACGCGCGGCGGTCGCCACCACCGCCGAACTATCGAGGCCACCCGAGAGCAGAAACCCTGGTGTTTGGGCGCTGCGCAAACTCCGCTGAACGGCTTGGTCCAGAAGATCGCGCGCCGCATCCGCATAGGCTTGCGGCGTTGGCAGGGTCACGCGGCGGCGGGTATCGAGACGCCAGAAGGCCTGTTCCCGCACACCGCGCCCGTCGGCGGTGAGATAGGTTCCCGGCGGTACGAGGCGGATGTTCTTGTAGAGCGTGTCGGCTGGATCGGCGACCGTCACCGTGAATTGCAGGGCGAGTTGCAGCGGATCGAGCGTTTTGGGAACGCTGGGGAATTGGTGGAGCGCGCTCAGCGTCGTTGCGAACCAAAACCCCTTGGGGCGCGCGTGCCAATAAACGATCCGCTGGGCCATTGGGGCCACGATGAGATACAGCCGTCGCTCCCGCGCGTCCCAGAGCGCAAGACTATAATCGCCCTTCAATTTGTGCAGCGTCTCAAACCCATAGCGGTCGACCCACGCTGACGCGATTTGCGAGTCCGGGGCATGGGGGGGAAGGCCCAGGTCCTCACGGATCGGGGCGGGCTCAAAGAGATACCCGTCGAAAAGAATAACGCGCCCCGCCGGATCTTGGAGGGGTTGGCGTTCGGCACGATCTTCGGGGGTTACGATTCGTTGAGCGTGCGTCAGAACGGCAAGATCATCGCGCCAAACCCGAGGCTTCCGGGGCCCACGCCAAAGAAAGCTGCGCCCGCCCGCGCCCGATCTTCTTGGGTTAGCGCTTCCGCCTCAAAAGCAATATAGCCGCGAAAGTCGCTCATACGACGAGGGTCAATTTATGCGTCCCGACCTCACGAGCCCGTGAAAACCCCACTGCCATCGTCGCCCGGTTTTGAGTCAAACTGGGTGAACTCGGCAATCGAAAATGTCCGAAGCGATTGGAGGGGCGCAACCCAGCCCATCGGCTGTGCTTCCGGGGATACGGCGTTAGGAAGGTTCTTAAGGTTCGGTAACGGCGTTTCCATGTAACATACCCTAGCTGATTCGGCCCAAAACTAAAATTACGCGAGGCGCCAGCCAGAAGACCGAACCCATCGCACTAACCCATACAATGATAGTCTTGG
>NZ_LAJY01000185.1 GCF_000963705.1 Elstera litoralis
TGAAGAAATATTCCATCGGCGATTACATCGTTACCATGTTCAGCTTCATCGGCCTTGCGGTGCCGAGCTTTCTGCTCGCCCTGGTGCTGATGTATGTGGCCGTGGTCGAGTTCGGCCAAGAAGTCGGCGGGCTGTTTTCCGAGGAGTATATTCAAGCGCCGTGGAGCTGGGGCCGCGTCGTCGATCTGATGAGCCATCTCTGGATCCCGGTCATCATCCTCGCCATTTCCGGCACCGCGAGCCTGATCCGCGTCATGCGCGCCAATATGCTGGACGAGTTGAACAAACCTTACGTGACGACGGCGCGGGCGAAGGGCCTGTCGGAATTTCGTCTGCTGATGAAATACCCCGTGCGCGTAGCGCTCAATCCGTTCATCTCGACGCTGGCCTGGCTGCTGCCGAATCTGATTTCGGGTTCGATCATCGTCGCCATCGTGCTGAACCTGCCGACGGCAGGACCCCTGCTGCTGCAATCGCTGATGAGCCAAGACATGTATTTGGCCGGGGCCTTCGTGCTGTTGATTTGCGCGCTGACCCTCGTTGGCTCCCTGCTCAGCGATATTCTTCTTGCCCTCGCCGACCCCCGTATTCGGCTGGAGTAGATTATGACCGACGTTGCAATCGCGGTAGACCGCACAAAATTCGTCGTTGCCTCGCAATGGCACCTGATGTGGTGGGCCTTCCGCCGTCACCGGCTGGCGATGGTGGGGCTGGCCGTGACCAGTTTCCTCTATCTCGTTGCCGTCGCGCCGGGGTTTTTCGCCATCAACGAGCCCGCCAAGCAGGACGCGCGCTCGGCCTTTCAGCCGCCGCAAAGCGTGCATTTCATCGATACCGCCCCCGATGGCAGCTGGGCCTTTAGGCCGTACGTTTATCAGATGGTGCTGAAGCGCGATCCGGTTACGCTCGCGCCGGTTTATGTGGAGGACGCGGGCCGTAAGACCTATCTGAATTTCTTCGGCCAGGGGTACGAGTATAAGATTCTCGGGGTAATTTCCTCCACCACCCATCTGTTCGCGCCGACCGATTCGACCCGCCCGGTCTTTCTGCTCGGGGCCGACCGTTTGGGGCGCTGCGTTTTCTCGCGCATGGTGGAAGGCACGCAGATTTCGCTGTCGGTCGGGCTGATCGGCGTGTTTCTGTCGCTGACGCTGGGGATCATCCTCGGCGGGATTTCCGGCTATTACGGCGGTAAGGCGGATTTCGTCATTCAGCGCGTCATCGAATTCGTGCTGGCGCTGCCCAGCATTCCAATTTGGCTCGCGCTGTCGGCGGCGCTGCCGCAGGATTGGCCGGCGACGCTGAATTACTTCATGATTACCGTCATTCTGTCGCTGACCGGCTGGGCACAGCTCGCCCGTGTGGTCCGAGGCCGGTTCCTCAGCCTGCGCACGGAAGAATTCGTCACAGCCGCGCGGCTGGATGGGGCGAGCGAAGGCCGCATCATCTTCCGGCACATGCTGCCGAGCTTTGCCAGCCACATCATCGCCTCGATCACGCTGGCGATCCCGGCGATGATTTTGGCGGAAACCTCGCTGAGCTTCCTTGGCCTCGGCCTGCAACCGCCGACGATTTCCTGGGGCGTGCTGCTGCGCGAAGCCCAGAACATCCGCTCGATTGCGACCGCGCCCTGGTTGTTCGCGCCGGGGGTTGCCGTGGTGCTGGCGGTCGTTGCTCTTAACTTCCTGGGAGACGGGTTGCGCGACGCCGCCGATCCGTACAACAAATGAGAAAAGAGGCTCCCTTGCGCTTGGTCCATCCCAAACCCACAACCGGGGTTTTGCTGGAGGTTCGGAACCTTCAAACGCAGTTCCCGACGCGCAGCGGCTTGGTGAAGGCCGTCGATGGTGTGTCCTTTTCTCTGGAACGTGGCAAAACCCTGTGCATCGTCGGCGAGAGCGGCTCGGGCAAGAGCGTGACCGCCCGGTCGATTTTGCAGATCGTCGATGCGCCGGGCCGCATTACCGGCGGCGAGATGATTTGGCACCGGGCCGATGGCACCACGGTCGATCTCGCCAAGCTCGACCCGCGCTCCAAAGACATTCGCCAGATTCGCGGCCGCGATATCGCGATGATCTTCCAGGAGCCGATGTCCTCGCTCTCGCCGATCCACACGGTCGGCAATCAGATTATCGAAGTGCTGCGCCTGCACCTCGGCATGTCGAAGGCCGAGGCGCGCGAACGCTGCATCGAGTTGCTGCGGCAGGTGGAAATCCCCCGGCCGGAGCAGGCGATTGACCGCTATACGTTCGAGTTCTCCGGCGGCATGCGCCAGCGCGTGATGATCGCCATGTCGCTCGCCTGCGATCCGCTGTTGCTGATTGCCGACGAGCCGACGACGGCGCTGGACGTGACCACCCAAGCCGAAATCATCGATCTTATCCGCCGCCTGCAAAAGGATAAGGGGATGGCCGTCATGTTCATCACCCACGATATGGGGGTGGTGGCCGAGATTGCCGATGAGGTGCTGGTCATGTACCACGGCAAGGTGATGGAAAGCGGCCCGGTCGATCAAATCTTCCACGCGCCGCAGGATGATTATACGCGCATGCT
>NZ_LAJY01000186.1 GCF_000963705.1 Elstera litoralis
ATAGTATCGAGAGCAGTAAAAAACAGGTCGATTGGCTGGCCAAAGCCTAACGGGATATGAGGAACTCGCCAGCAAAGGTTTCGCCTCGCAGCAAAAGCTGTTTGAAACCCAAGTCAAGCTGAACGAAGCCCGCGCCGACCTGATGCGAAGCCAAAATGCCCTAAACTCCCTGAAGTTTGAGGATAACAATCGGCGGATCGAGCGCGAGCGCGAGATTCTTGACCTAGAAATTAAGATTGAACAGGCGGGCCGGGCCGTAGAGGCAATCCAGCAGCGTCGGCAGCGGCTGACTTATGTCGAAAGCCCCTACGACGGGATTGTCGTGGAGCAAAAGCTGAACCTGGGCGAAATCGTCGATGCGGGAAAGCCCATCCTCAGCATTCTGCCCGGCACGTCGGAAGCCGATAGCAGCCGCCCGGCCCCGCTCACCGCGAAGCTGTATCTGCCGTCCGCCGAAGGCAAAAAAGTACGGCCCGGTATGAAGGTTTATGTGGTTCCCTCCACGGTGAAGCGCGAGGAGTTTGGGTTTATTTACGGCGAGATCAAAACGGTCGCCTCCGTGCCCTCCACGCCGGAAGGCATGATGCGGAGTTTGCGAAACCGCCAGTTGGTCGATCAAATGTCGTCGGGCGGGGCACCCTTTGAGGTCGAAGCCTCGCTGGAAACCGACCCCGCCACCCCATCCGGGTTCCGCTGGTCATCTTCCCAAGGGCCGGACCAAATCATCAGCGCTGGGAGTATTGCCAATGCCCAGGTGATTGTGCGCGAGCAGCGAATGATTTCACTGGTTATGCCCGCCTTGCGCCGCCTGTTGGGGGATTTGGCGCAATGAGCCTATGGGGGCGGATCGCTGGGCTTGGGAACCGTTGGCGCGCCGGGCGTCGCGCGGGCGTTCCCACGATCATGCAGCAAGAATCGGTGGAATGTGGTGCCACCTGCCTAGCGATGGTTCTGGCCTATTATGGTCGCTGGGTCAGCCCGGAGGAGCTGCGCGAACTCTGCGGTGTGTCGCGCGATGGCACCCAGTCCAGCAGTATTCTGCGCGCCGCGCGCAGTTTCGGCCTGATCGCCAAGGGGTTCAGCAAAACCACGGCGGATTTGGCGAACCTGCCCCTGCCGATGATTCTGTTTTGGAACTTTAATCATTTCGTCGTTCTCGAAAGCATTTCGGAAAAAGGTGCCTGGATTAACGATCCAGCGACAGGCCCCCGCCGGGTTTCGATGGAGGAGGTCGATACGGCCTTTACTGGCGTTGTTCTAGCCTTTCAGCCAACGGAGGCGTTTACCCCCGGCGGCAGCCGCGCGAGCCTGTTCTCGGTTATCGCCGCTAATCTTGCGACCGTGAAAACCGGGATCATCTTCGCCGTTCTGGCAGGGATTGGTCTGCTGGTGCCGGGTATTTTCACCGCGGGCAGCTACCGGATTTTCACCGACGAAATTCTGGTCAGCGGGCGGTCCACCTGGCTGGCACCGTTGCTGGTGGGGTTGGGAATTGCGGCGCTGCTGGCGGGGGCGCTCACCTGGATGCAGCGCCAAGCCCAATCGCGCACGGAAACGGCGCTGGGGGCTTCGATCGCCGTTCGATATCTCTGGACGCTTCTGGGCTTGCCACTGTCCTTCTTCGGCCAGCGCTATTCCGGCGATATCGTCAATCGGCTCACCCAGGCAGATCGAATGGCCTCCTTGATCGCAACCGGCCTCGTGCCGGCCTTGATTGGGCTGGTGCCGATTCTCGGGTTTGGCGCGGCGCTGTTCTTGCTCGATTGGGTCTTGGCCTCCATCGTCGTTTCGGTCGCCTTGGTGGCGTTACTCATCCTCTCCCGGGCAGCCCGGAGCTTGGAAAATGAGAACCGGCGGTCGTTGAACGATGAGGCCCGGCTGCATGGGATCACGCTGCAAGGCCTGTCGATGCGCGACGATTTCCGCGCGGCGGGAACGGAGGCGCTGTTCATGCGGCGCTGGCAGGGGGCCCAGGCGCAAGTTTTGGGCGCAGAACAGCGGATTGCTGAGCGCTCCGGCCTTATCAACGAAACGGCTGCGCTATTGTTGGCCCTGGCGGGCATTGCGGTTCTGATCGTCGGCGGGGTGCGGATTATGGACGGCGCGCTGTCCATCGGGTTGCTGGTGGCGGCCCAAGCGCTGATCGGGCGGTTTACCGGCCCTATGATTAACCTCGTCGGCGTTGGCGCGCGGCTTCAATCCATCCGGGGGATTTCCGACCGGCTGAACGATGCGCTGAACTATGCCGAGCGCCACGCGAAACCCCTGCCGGGCGGCGCGGAGACGGCGGCCGCGCGGCTCGCGGCCCTCAAGACGGCAGAACCCCTGCGGCTGACCGACGTCAGCTTTTCCTATAATCCGCGCGGGGCACCGGCGCTTGAGCGCTTGAGCCTGAGCGTGCCGGTGGGCGGGCGCATTGGCCTAGTCGGGGCGTCGGGGAGCGGAAAATCCACCCTCGGACGGCTGATCGTCGGCCTCGTCGCGCCTAGCGAAGGCCAGGTAGAAATCTTCGGCCACCCGCTAACCGATTGGCCGGAGACGCAGTTGCGCAGCCAAGTCGCCTATGTCGATCAGCATATCGGCCTGTTTGGCGGTACGATCCGCGATAATCTAACTCTCTGGGACGAAAGCGTTCCGGAAGAGCAATATGTCGCCGCCGCCCAGGATGCGCGAATCCATGACTTTATCTCGTCGCGCCCCGGCGGCTATGCGTCGGTCCTGATGGAAAATGGCAATAATTTAAGCGGCGGGGAACGGCAGCGCTTGGCACTGGCGCGCGCGCTGACGATTAACCCGCGCATTCTTGTGCTCGACGAGGCGACCAGCGCGCTCGATCCCGTGACCGAGGCGGCGGTGATGGAGGCTATTCGGCGGCGCGGTTGCACCTGCATCGTCATCGCCCACCGGCTGTCGTCGATTATGGATTCGGATATGATTTTGGTTATGGACAAGGGCCGGGTTGTTGAAACCGGCTCGCACCAAGCCTTGATTACCAAAGGGGGGCTATACGCCGCTCTGGTGGAGAATTGAGGTGATGGAAGACCGCGTTCCCAAAACCCAGCTTCTGTTAGCCGCCGGTCAAATCTGCCCGTTAAGCGCCGACGATGGCCCTTTGTTTCTCGAAGCCGGGACGTGCGAAGTCTATGCCCTCGTCACCGGGCGGCGGGTTTTTCTGGGCATCGCCCAACCAGGGACGCTGCTGGTGCCCACGCGGGACGCGGGGGGCGCGATTGCCGTGCAACCACTTGGCGAGTGTATTCTGTATCGTGCCGATATGCAGGCGCTGGACGGGGACTTCGGGCATCGGCTGATCGCGGGGGTCGAAGCCTGGTGCCTTCTGCTCGCCTCAGGCTTGGGGGCTCTTGCCAAGCGCCGCCCCACGATGCGCCCGCTGACCCTGGGGAGTGAGATTTCCGACTCGCGCGCCGCCGCCTATACCTCCGCCCAGGGCATCGTCTGGATGGTGGTGAAAGGGCAGCCGGGGCAGTTGATGGACGCGCAGCAGGTCTTCCCGCGCGTGCCCGTCGCTATTGCCCATTCTAGTTGGCTGTCGGTGCCAGAAGGCACGAATTTGCTGGTTGTGGCAACCCGTGCGGTGCTGGAGCGCCAGGGCGTTGCGGCCTTGCTGGCCCATACGGAACTCTGCGTGGCAGTGGCTGAAACCTTAATGGAAGCGGCGGAACAGGCTGCCCTGCTTCGCATCCAGCAGCGTGATGAAACCGTCGAGGCGGGCCTCCAAACCGGCCTGAGCCGCTTCCGCCGGATGATGACCGATAATCGGTTGAAATCCCGCCTGGAAACGGATTGCGCCTTTGCGTATCAAACGGCCACCGGCATCGCCCCCACGCCCCGCGCGCTGGCGGCAAATGTTGAGGCGTTCGAGGCGTTTGCAGCGCTGAACGATGCCCGTCTGCGCACGGTTCCGCTGCCGGGGGCGTGGCGGCGGCGCGACGTTGGCCCGCTCATTACGCATCGGCGCTCCGACGGGCGACTGGTGGTGCTCAAGCCCGATTGGTTGGGGCGCTACCGGATGTATGTGCGGGGCGAGCGCCCGCGCCGCGTTACCGCGAAACTCGCGGCCGATTTGCCGCGCGAGGCCTGGATTCTCACACCGCCCCTGCCGAATAAGCCGCTTGAGGTGCGCGATGTGATTTTAGGCGGGCTTGCCCTGTGCTCGCTCGATTTTACCACCTTGGCTCTCGCTGTTTTTACGGCGTCGCTCTTGGGGCTGCTGCTGCCACTCGCAACGGGGTTCTTAATCGATACCTATATCCCCGCCAATCTGCGCGAGCCGACCCTTCTGATCGGGCTTGCCTTGCTGGTTGCCCAGGTCAGCATGTCGGCCCTTGCGCTCGCGTCATCTGTGCTACGGCAACGGATGGACGGGCGCATCGCTGAAATGATCGGCGGGGGGATGATGGACCGGCTGATGCGGCTGCCGACCAGCCTGATGCGAACCATGTCCGGCTCAGACCTTGCCTCGCGGGTGGCGGCTGTCGATGGGATTCGCCGCTCGGTTATGGGGATTGTGCTGAATGCTATCATGTCGGGGATTGGCGGCCTCACCGGCGTCGTGCTGCTGATCTACTACAGCCCAACAGCGGGGGCAGTTGCGCTCGGTTTAGTGCTCCTCGCGGTGGCAGTGGGTGCGCTGATCGGTCAGCGCCAAATTAAAGCCTTCACCCAAGGCGAACAAATGACGGCGGGCGTTACCTCCTTCACGCAGCAGATTATCGAGAATATGCCGGTGCTGCGGGCCTTTGCCGCCGAACGCCGGGCATTCGCGCGGTGGGCGCGCAACTCGGCGGAAATGCGGAGCCGGGGATTACGCGCGAAGGGCGTTGGTAATTTGCTCGAAGCGTTTTTGGCCAGCTATCAGATCCTAGCGGTCGCGGTGATCTTCGCCGTTCTCGGGTTCGCATTGGGGCCTGACGCCAAGGTTTCGACCGGCGGGTTCATGGTCTTCGTCTCGACGTTTCAGAGTTTTTTGATGGCGGGGGTTATCGTTGCGCGGGGCGGCAATCAGTTGCTTGCCCAAAAGGCCCAGCAACTCCACGCCCAGCCGCTGTTGAAAAATACCCCCGAAACCATGCCCCAGGCCAAGGACCCCGGCGATTTGAGCGGCGCGGTGGAGGTGGTGAACCTCGCCTTCAAACACGAGGACGGTCGCCAAATTCTGAACGGCATTTCCCTGACCATCGGGCCGGGAACCTTCCTGGCCTTGGTGGGGCCGTCGGGCAGCGGTAAATCGACGCTGCTTTCCTTGCTGATTGGGTTCGAAAAGCCAACGGCGGGCAGCGTACGGTATGACGGCCGCGATCTTGCCGGGCTCGATCTCGCCGCGCTTCGCCGCCAAATCGGATACGTGCGGCAAGGCGGGTGGCTATTTTCGGGCAGCCTGCGCGACAATATCCAAGGTTCGTTTACGGCGGACCTTGAAGATATTTGGCGCGCCGCCGAGATTGCCGGAATCGCCGACGATATCCGCGCCTTGCCGATGGGCATGCACACCGTGGTGACGGACGGGGCGGCGGCCTTCTCCGGTGGGCAGATACAGCGCCTTCTGCTGGCCCGCGCGCTGATGGGGCAGCCGAAGATTCTGCTGCTCGACGAAGCTACCAGCGCGCTCGATAACGTCTCGCAAGCACAAGTTTCGAAAAATATCGATGGTCTGGGGTGTACCCGCATCGTCGTTGCCCATCGCCTTAGCACGATCCGAAATGCCGATGTGATTCTGTTTCTCGACAAAGGTTCAATAGTCGAGGTCGGAACCTATGCCGATCTTGTCGCCAGGGGCGGCCTTTTTTCCCAATTTGCCAAATTGCAGGGTGTGTAGCGCCCCTAACCCGGAGAAACGACCATGCGTAAAGTTCTCTATATTCTTGGCCAATTGACGGATGAGGATGTCGAATGGTTGGCCCAGAAAGGGCAACGTCGGGAAGTTTCCAAGGGGGGCTGCCTGACCGAAGAGGGCAAACCCGTAACCCGCATTGCGATCATCCTCCGTGGCGTGGCAGATGTTCTGATCGATAAGGGGCGGCGCAGTGTCGCTACCCTGGGGGCTGGCGATATCGTCGGAGAAATCTCACTCGTGGACCAGCGCCCGGCCACGGCAACCGTTCAATGTCAGGAAGGTCTCGTTTGCTTGGAAGTGCCCCACGATCTTTTGCTTCGCCGCTTTGGGCAAGATACGGCCTTCTCAGCGCGCTTTTATCGGGCGATTGCGTTGTTCATGG
>NZ_LAJY01000187.1 GCF_000963705.1 Elstera litoralis
GTGACCAAGGGCGACGTGTTGGATGCGTTGGCGAGCAAGGTCGGCGCGGCTCCGGTGGCAGCGGCTTCGGCCCCGGTCGCGTCCGGCCCGCGTGACGAGCGCGTGCGGATGACCCGCCTGCGCAAGCGCATCGCCGAACGCCTGAAGCAGGCGCAGAACACCGCCGCCATTCTCACCACCTTCAACGAGGTGGATATGTCGGCGGCGATGGCGTTCCGCACCCAGTACAATGATGCTTTCGAAAAGAAGCACGGCGTGAAGCTCGGCTTCATGTCGATCTTCGTCAAAGCCTGTATTGCCGCGCTGAAGGAACTTCCGGCGGTGAATGGTGAAATCGACGGCGATGACATCATCTACAAGAATTATTACGACATCGGCGTTGCCGTTGGCACCGAACAGGGCCTCGTCGTGCCGGTCTTGCGCGATGCCGATGCGCTCGGGTTCGCCGATATCGAAAAGAAGATCGCCGAGCTTGGCAAGCGCGCCCGCGATGGCAAGCTGGCGCTCGAAGATCTGCAAGGCGGCACCTTCACCATCTCCAACGGTGGGGTGTATGGCTCGCTCCTGTCCACGCCGATCCTGAATACGCCGCAGTCCGGCATTCTCGGCATGCACAAGATCCAGAAGCGCCCGATGGTGATTTCGGACAAGGCGGGCGACCGCATCGAAATCCGCCCGATGATGTATCTGGCGCTGTCCTACGATCACCGCATTATCGATGGCCGCGAAGCCGTTACCTTCCTCGTGAAGGTGAAGGATCTCATCGAAGATCCGCGCCGCCTGCTGTTCGATATCTAAGCGTAACGGTTTAGAGAACCCCCGCCGGAGTGATCCGGCGGGGGTTTTTGTTTAATCGCTCACCGCCAACCGTAACGCTCCCGCAACGACCATCGGCGCGAGCGGCAGTGCGACCGCGAGCAAGGCCCCTAGAATCAGCAGCGCCGGTCCGGCACCGAGGCCGGTTGCCGCGCCTTCGACTGCGCTAACACCGAAAATCAAGACAGGTAGCACGAGGGGCAGCACCAGCAGCGGCACCAGCGCGCCGCCGCGCCGGGCACCCAAGGTTACCGCCGCCCCAATCGCGCCGATCAGGCTCAGGCAGGGCGTGCCGAGGGCCATTGAGGCGAGCAGCGCGCCATAGGCCTCCCCCGGCAGGTTCAGCATCACGCCGAGCAGGGGCGAGAGCAGTAGCAGCGGCAGGCCGGTGGTGAGCCAATGGACGGCAATTTTCGATGCGGCCAACAGCGCCAGCGGCTGCGGCGAGAGCGCCAGCAACTCTAAGGTGCCATCGGCGTAATCGGCCTCGAACAGGCGGTCGAGCGACAGCATGGCGGCGAGCAGCGCCGTGACCCAGACGATGCCGCTGGCGATGCGGCCCAGCAACACGGGTTCCGGCCCAACGCCGAGCGGAAACAGCGTGGCGGCCAGAATGAAGAAAATCAGCACCGGCATCAGGTCCGACGCTTGGCGCAGCGCCAGCCGCAGTTCGTGGCGAAAAAAAGCTCCCATCGATCAAGTTTAGGCGGGGCAAGGGGGCGGGGACAAGGGCTTGCGCTCCCGCGCGCTTTTTGGTTGATGGGACCCATGAGCCGCCGTCTGCCCCCCCTCAATGCCCTGAAAGCCTTCGAAGCGGCCGCCCGCACGGGCAGCTTTACGGCGGCAGCGGCGGAATTGGGGGTTAGCCAAGCGGCGGTGAGCCAGCTCGTAAAAGGGCTGGAAGCGCGGCTGGGGCTGGGGCTGTTCGAGCGGCGCGGCAATATTCTGTCGCTCACCCCGCGCGGCGCGGCCTATCTGCCGGTCTTGAGCGATGCTTTCGACCGTATCGCTTTCGCAACGGAAAAACTGGCGGCTCAACCCGATGGGGTTCTCACCCTCGCCTGCGGGCCGACGGTTGCAATCCGCTGGTTAATCCCGCGTCTGCCCGAGTTTCACCGCCAGCACCCGAGCTATGAGGTGCGGCTATCGACCTCGGTGATGGTCGAGGAAGTGGGGGCGGTGTCATTGCTGGCCGATGGCATTACGGCGGCGATCCGGCTGACCGAGCATACCGGCTTGCGCCCCGATGGCTTGATGGCGGAACCACTGTTCACCGCCGACCTTTTCCCCGTTGCCGCCCCGGCCGTCGCCGCCCGGCTGCGTCGCCCGACCGATTTGACCGGGGAAACGCTGCTGCACGTTCGCCATGCCGAAGATGAATGGCCGATTTGGCTGAAGGCCGCCGGGCTTGCGCCGAAGATGGGCACGGCCGGGGCGCTCTGGTTCGATTTCCACGCCTTCGCCCTGCAAGCGGCGCTGGATGGATTGGGAATAGCCTTAGCGCGGCGACCGTTCGTGGAGCAGGATCTTGCCGCCGGACGCCTCGTCGCGCCCTTCGATCTCAGCGTGCCGAAAGGCGCGGCCTGGTGCCTCATCTATCGTCCCGATTCCGAAATGATCCCCGCGTTCGAAGCATTTCGCGCGTGGCTGCGGTGACATTCGTATCGGTATCGTAATAAAACCCGGTTCCCCAAGGGCGGCCTCGCCCTTGGGTGGGGTTGTTAGGGGCAAAGCCCCTAATGCAATTAATCCTCAGCCCAGGAGGGCCGTGAGCATCCAGGCGGCTTTTTCATGCTCGGTAACGCGGCCCGTGGCGAGATCGGCGCTGGAATCATCGCTGGCGCTTTCGGCGGCTTTGATGACGGCATAGGCCGATTTGGCGACGGTGAGGTGATCGTCGCGTAAGGCCGTAATCATGTCGCGGGCGGGCGGGTGCCCGGCGGTGCTTTTGACGCTGGCGCGGTCGGTGAATTCGCCGAAGGAGGCCGGGGCGGGGAAGCCGAGGGCACGGATACGCTCGGCAACCTCGTCGACGGCCCCGGACAGCGCTTCGTATTGATCCCCGAACAATTGGTGCAACTGCACGAAATCGGAGCCAACGACGTTCCAGTGATAGTTCTGGGTTTTGAGCGCCAGAATATAGCTATCGGCGAGCAGCACGCCGAGGGCGGTGGCAACGTCTTGGTTGGAGCGTTTGGACATGGAACTTCTCCTTTATTAGAATTATTCTAACTTACCCGAAAACCCCTAGACTGTCGATGGGCTGAGACTGGGGCTCGGCCCTGCGTCGTCGGCAAGGTCGCTGAGCTGCTGCTGCCACATGCGGGCGTACCGGCCATTTTGGGCCAGAAGCTCCGCGTGGCTGCCGCGCTCGGCCACTTCGCCCTTATCGAGCACGAGGATTTCATCGGCGCCGATCACCGTGGACAAGCGGTGCGCGATAATCAAGGTGGTCCGATCCTCGGAGACCTGATCGAGGCTTTCCTGGATTTGCTTTTCGGTCTTGGTATCGAGCGCGCTGGTGGCTTCATCGAAAATCAGCAGGCGCGCCCGCTTCAAGATGACGCGAGCAATGGCAACGCGCTGCTTCTCGCCGCCCGAAAGCTTCAGGCCGCGCTCGCCGACTTTGCTTTGGTAGCCGTCCGGCAGCGACAGGATGAAGTCGTGAATGCGGGCGAGGCGGGCGGCTTCTTCCACTTCCGCCGGGGTCGCATCGGGCCGACCGTAGAGAATATTGTAATAGATCGTATCGTTGAACAGCACGGTATCCTGCGGAACGATGCCGATGATCTTCCGTAAGGAGGCTTGCGAGACGGCGCGAATATCCTGGCCATCGATGCGGATGGCGCCGCTCGTTACGTCGTAGAAACGATAGAGCAGGCGCGACAGCGTCGATTTCCCCGCCCCGGAGGAGCCGACGACGGCCAAGGTTTTACCGGCGGGGATAGTAAAGCTCACGCCGTGCAGAATCGGGCGGCGGGAATCATAGCCGAAATCGACGGCATCGAAGGTTACTTCGCCGCCATTCACGGCTAGCGGCGGTGCGCCTTCGGTATCGGCGACCTCGCGCTCGACGCGCAGCAGGCTAAACATCTGCTCCATATCGGTCAGCGACTGGCGAATCTGACGGTAGACGAAGCCCAAGAAGTTGAGCGGCATGTAAAGCTGAATGAGGAACGTGTTCACCAGCACCAAATCGCCCACGGTCATGCTGCCATCGGCGACGCCCTGCGCCGTCATGCTCATTACGGCGATCAGCCCGATGGCGATAATCGTGCCCTGGCCGACGTTCAGTGCCGACAGGCTGACCTGGCTGCGCACGGCGGCCTTCTCATAGGCTTGCAGCGCGTGATCGAAGCGGCTGGCCTCGTGCAGCTCGTTGCCGAAATATTTGACCGTTTCATAGTTCAACAGACTATCGACGGCCTTGGTGGTGGCTTCCGAGTCGCGGTCGTTCATCTCGCGCCGGTATTTCGTCCGCCATTCGGTCAGAACAATCGTGAAGACGATATAGCCGATGATGGTGACGAAGGTGATGGCGGCATATTCGATGGAATAGAGGTTCCAGAGAATGCCGCAGACCAAGGCGATTTCCAGTAGCGTTGGCAGCACATTGAACAGCATGAACTGCAAGAGGAACTCGATCCCCTTGGTGCCGCGTTCGATAGCGCGCGACAAGCCACCGGTCTGCCGGTCGAGGTGAAAGCGCAAGGAGAGCGCGTGCAGATGCTTGAAGGTATCGAGCCCGACGCGGCGAATGGCGCGCTGGGCGACCTTGGCGAAAACGGCATCGCGCATTTCACCGAAGGCTTGGCTGAGCACGCGCAACAACCCATAGGCGACGATCAGGCCGATGGGGGCGAGGATCAGCCGTCCACGCCCTTGGCGCTCAAGGCATCGATGGCGTGCTTGAACAGAATCGGCACATAAACGCCGGAAAGCTTCGAGAGCGTGAGGAGGGCCAGCGCCAGGACAACGCGGGCTTTAAGCTCGGTTTCGCCTTTCGGCCAAAGATGCGGCGCGAGGGTGCGCAGGGGGGATTCCCGCTCGGGCGGGGAAGAGGCTTGAACAGAAGGGGCGGTCACGAGACTATCCTTGGTGAATGCACAGAGCGGCGCCGGGAATTGTCGAACCGCGAGGCTAAGGGGTTAACGCTGTGAAGGCAAGCGCAGCTTCGGAAGGCTTGGCAGCGCTCCGGTTCATTGCGCGCCCGTTGATGGCAATGCTCGACTGGGCCTTGCCGCGCCGGTGCTTGCGTTGCGGCGTGGCGGTTGCAGGCGGCGCGCCCTTGGCGGGGCTGTGTCCGGACTGTTGGCCGCAGATGCGCTTTCTCACCCCGCCGTTCGGCACGCGCCCCCTATGCCTGTGCTGCGGTGTGCCGCTGGGGGGAATGCAGAGCGGGCTGTGCAGCGGGTGCCATCGCCAAAAACCGCGTTTTCAGCGGGCGCGCGCCGCCCTGCTCTACGATGAGATAAGTAAGCCGCTCGTGCTGCGCTTCAAGCAGGCCGACCGAACGGAAGGCGCGGCTTTGTTTGCGGCTTGGATGGTACGGGCGGGCGGCGAGGTGCTGGAAGGGGCGGATCTGTTGATCCCGGTGCCGCTGCATCGCACGCGCTTGCTGTACCGCCAGTTCAATCAGGCGGCGCTGCTGGCCCAGGCGATCAGCCGACAGACGGGAATTCCGACAGTGCCCACAGCGCTGCGGCGCGTGCGGGCGACGGGCACCCAGCGCCAGCG